>NZ_JBHZOP010000083.1:0-15912 GCF_042787595.1 Stenotrophomonas sp. YIM B13575
GGGCTTGCAGGACCGTTGGCGCCATGGATGGCGCCATCGAGCCCCCATGGATGGGTTTACGGCGTGTCCTGCAAGCCCACACCGCCCCGCCAACCCACAGAAAACCCAGAGCCGGCTGTTGCTGTGGCTTCGGCTGTGGCTTCGGCTGTGGCCTCTGCGGGAGCCGGGCGGCAGCCCGGCCGATACCTTCAGGCCGGTTGGCCGAGCTGTGCGGGCGCGCGCATCAAGGTGTCGCGCGGCAGTTCGCCAAATACCTTGCGGTAGTTGTCGGCAAAGCGCGACAGGTCCCACAGCCCGCAACTGAGCGCGATGGCCTTGACCGAGCGCCGGTTGGAATCGGCCATCGACAGGCTGCGGCAGGCCGCGCACAGCCGCAGCATCGACAGGTAGCGATTGGGCGAGGTACCGAACAGATCCTCGAACGCATAGCGCAGGCCACGTTCGCTGACGCCGGCGGCGTCGCAGATTTCGTTCATGTAGATATTGCGCCGCAGATTGAGGCGCATGAAATTCTCCGCCCGCTGCGCGATCAGGTAATGCGTGCGGCGGGCGCGGCTGCAGCTGGGTCGATCGGCGGGGCCCGCGCCGAGCAGTGCCTGGATATGCTCATGCAGCAGGCGCTCGGTTTCCTCCGGCTGCAGCCCACCGCCCTGCCCCAGCTGTGCATGCAGTTGCTGGTAATGGCGCACCAGGGGCATTGCCTCGTCGCCGAGGTTGAACAGCGAAAGTGCCTGCCCCGCCGGAGGCGTGCTGCGCAGGCTCAGTTCGGTCAGCTTGCGCTGCACGCGCGCGACCGGCACCAGCATCAGCGTCATCTGCGTGCCGGGGCTGAGCGTGAATTCACTGATGCCTTCAGGCATCACGGCCAGCGCCATGCCCGGCGTCAGCGGCACGCCATGGCACCAGCTCAATGCATCGTCGGTGGTGTGCAGGTAACCGAGCATCGCCCAGTCGGGGGGCAGCATGAATCGGCCGCGGCAATGGAAGCCGCAGGTGATGCTGCAGAACAGGGCTTCCTCGTGAACGCGCGAAGCGAATGCCGCGCGCGGACCATTGCCATCCAGCAGCAACAGTTCCACATCGCACACGCGGAGCACGCCGCTCAGCGTGGCCAGGTCGATCGACCTGAGATCGCCGTCGTCGTTGCCTTCCACCCCACCATCGACCATGACAGTGTCGTCCCCCGTTTGGTCTGCTGTACGACCCCGCCCCCACTGCCTGACAGGGCGCACGCCGTTTCCAAGAGCATCGTCCGTTGCCGTGATGGTCGCTGCGCGGCACGCGCGTCCATCCATGAAAATGCAATACCTTGAATGCGAGTATGCCCGATAATCCGCAGCCGTAAACAGGATGTTTCGACGCCAGCCGATTATCGACGACGTGAAGAAAATGTGCGCGCGGATGGCATGGTTTTCGCATGCGCGCAGATCGACCTCACATTATCTGCACGACCATGAATCGTTTTGCGCAGGAACGGATATGCGTCACAGATCCGCGCCTGAATATTCAGCAATTCCCCGAATCTGCCGAATTTGCATATAGGTTCCGGTTGCAGGGAACCGCCATTCAGGCAAAGTCGAATACACGGTGATCGGGCACGCAGATAGCGGCCACACCCAGGGGGACAGCATGACCATGCACCTGCGAAATACCGTTTCGACCACCGGCCCGGTGCCGTGCGGTCGCGGTTGCGCGGCCGCTGCCCTGCCCGGGAATGATCACCCTGCTTGAGCACAGCGGGATTGCCCGCCGTGCCTCCTCCGCCAGGATGGCAGAGGCCTACGGACGGTCCCGGCGGAGCCGGGCCACCGCCCATGCAGGTGTCCTGCAGCAACTGACAGGTAGAGGGAGACAACCGTCATGAACGCATCGATCCGCAAGTTCCTGAAAGAAGAAGATGGCGTGACCGCGCTCGAGTACGGGCTGCTGGCCGCCGTGATCGCCGGCATCCTGATCGTGGTGGGCAGAACCCAGATCACCGCGTTCTTCACCACGTTGTTCACCCGCCTGCAGGCCATCGCCACCGACGCCACCACCACCTAGCCGTCGCGCGGGGTACAGCACCTGCGGTCGCTTCGATGGCGACCGCGGTGGCCGATGAAGGGGGTCTGCAACTGTCCAATGACGGACGAAGAGGGTGTGCGATGACACTGCTGGGATTGCTGGCCATGGGAGTGTGCCTGCGGATCGCGATCAGCGATCTGTACGCCCGCCGCGTGCCCAACACCTGGCTGCTGGCCGCGTGCGCGATCGCGGTGCCACTGATCATCGCCGACCAGTTCACTGCAACGCGCACGACCTGGGCGCCCCACCTGCTGGGCGCGGCACTTGGCCTGCTGGCACTGCTGCCGTTCTATGCGGTGCGCTGGATGGGCGCCGGCGATGTGAAGTTCTTCGCCGTGCTCGGCCTGCTGCTGGGCTGGAAGGCATTGCTGCCGGTATGGGTGCTGGCCAGCCTGGCCGCAGGCGCCCACGCCATGCTGGTGATCGTCGGACGGCAGTTGGCCGGTCACCTGCCGCTGCGCCTGCAGATGCAGGTCAATCGCGCCAGCACGCATTGGAGTGGTCACCCTGCCCTGCGCGAGCTGCAGGCCGCCCGGCAAGGGCGACAGGGTATTCCCTACGCCGCCTACCTGGCCTTCGCGGCAATTGGCTGGGTACTGGCAACCACTTATGGAGGCGTGGCATGAAAGCGTTCGCACGTCGCCGCCAACGCGGCGTGGCCAGCATCGAATTCGCGCTGATGCTGCTGCTCGGCCTGGTGCCGCTGTTGCTGTTCACCTTCTCCGGCGTGCTGATCATGGCCGCACAGCAGACCCTGGCCACGGCCTCGGCCGAGGGCGCGCGCGCGTCGCTGCGCTATGGCAGCGCCGGCGAGCGGCGCACGGCAGCCTGCCTGGCAGCCCGCCGCTCCATGCAGTGGCTGTTGCAGTTTTCCAGGCAGAACCCGGACTGCAGCGCGGGCGGCGCGGGTGCCATTGTGGTCTCGCCGCAGGCGCCCTGCGCCGGCCTGGCGACGGTGCAATGCATGACCGTGACCGTGAGCTACGACTACAACGCCCATCCCTTCCTGCCCGGCACCGCCACGCTCTATGGCTGGGTGATGGGCGCCCCCATTCGCAGCGTCGCGGTCGCCCAGCTGGACCTTGGCAGCAACTGACGATCGGTACAGGAGACGAATTCCATGCTCAAGTTGACCCGCATCGCCGCCATCGCCCTGATCGCACTCGCCGTGCTGCTCGCCGTGGCGGCCTTCGTGATCGGTCGCAAGCCTGCGGCTTCGGCGGACAATCCGAGCACGATCGTAACGGCCGATGCGCAGACGTTCAGTGTCGTCGAAGCCACCGCGCGGCTGCCTGCCGGCGAGCCGATCAGCGCCAATGGCGTGCGGCTGACACAACGCACCACCGAAGTGCCGGGGGCGGTGGCCGACCTGGCCGCGGTGGTCGGCAAGGTGCCGGTGCAGGACATCAGCGAAGGCAGCGCGATTGGCGCCAGCCTGCTCGCGCAGGGCTTCTCGCTGCAGCTGCGGCCGGGGGAACGAGCGCTGGCGGTGCCGGTCGATGAGCTGGTCGCGGCAGGCAACCGCATCCTGCCCGGCGATTTCGTCGACGTCTTCCTCAACCTGCGCAGCGCCGCGACCAGCTACAACGGCCAGCAGGACATCGCACAGACCCGCCTGCTGCTGTCGCGCCTGCGCGTGCTCAGCTACGGCCAGCAGGACATTGCGGTGGCCCCCGGCCCTGCCCAGGGTGAGGCACCGGCCACGGCCAGCAACGACTCGCGCGCGGCCGATATCACCAATGGTTCCAGCAGCGGCCACAGCAACGGAAACGGCAGCGATGCCACGCAGCCGGCACGCACCGCGGTGCTGGCGGTACCGGTGGCCGATGCCAACCGGCTGCTGCTCGGCGCGCAGCAGGGCAAGCTGTTCCTGGCCCTGCGCAATCCCGCCGATACCGGCCTGCCGGACCTGGCGCTGTTCCCGCAGGCGCGCGGCGTACTTGACCCGGTGCGCGGCCTGGACAACGAACAGCAGCAGGCCCTGCAGCGGCCGGAGAACAACGCCTACGCAGGCCTGGATGGCGACGCACTGGCTGGCCGCGGCAGCAGCGTGCAGCGCAACGCTCACGAAACGCCGGCGCGTGCACCGGTGCAGCGCCGCTCGACACCGCGACCGGCGGGCATCGAGATCATCCGTGGCGACACCGCCGCCCCCCGTGGCTCCCTTTGACCCTTGCCGAGAGCGCACATGACTGAACGTCGCTACTGCCTACGCCCCTCTGTCCGCCAGCGCTGGCTGGCCCTGCTGCTGGTGCTGCTGGCACCGGGTGCGAGCGTGGCTGCCGACGACCTGCTGCTGCAGACCCGCGAACAGCGGCCATGGACGCTGCCAGCCGACCTGGAACGGGTCGCCATCGCCGATCCCGGGGTGGCTGACATCGTGATGCTGCGTGGCGCACGCCAGGCGTTGCTGGTCGGAAAGGCGCCGGGAACCACGACCCTGCTGCTGTGGCACCGCAAGCAGAGTGAACCGCAGCGCGTGCAGGTGCGCGTGCAGAGTGCCGTGCAGGGCGCCGCCGATACCGGCTCCAACGGGCTGGTGTTCACCCAACAGGACCATCAAGGGCTCCTGCAGGGAAGCAGCGACAGCGTGCTGGCGCACATGCAGGAACAGAAGACCGCCGTGATGGCGCTGGGCAAGGACGGCAGCCTGGCCGACGCCTCCACCATCAGCAGCGGCGGCGTGGTGCAGGTCGAGGTCAAGGTGGTCGAATTCAACAAGACCGCGTTGAAGCAGATCGGCATCAACTTCCAGAACCGCAACGGTGGTTTTGCTTATGGATTCGCCCGACCCGGTGGGCAGCTGCCAGGCAACACCGGCATTCTCCCCGGCATGAAGGAAGGCGAGTCCAGCAACGAAAGCGAATCACCGATTTCCTCGGCGTTCCGGCTGGTGTTTGGTTCGACCAAGGGCCTGTGGAACGCCGACGTCGACCTGCTGCAGGCCAACGGCATGGCGCGCGTGCTGGCCGAGCCGACCCTCGTTGCGCTGTCCGGGCAGAGCGCCAGCTTCCTGGCCGGTGGCGAACTGCCGATCCTGGAGCCGCAGGGGCTCGGCACGACCACGGTCACCTACAAGCCCTTCGGCATCGGCCTGACCGTCACCCCCACCGTGCTCTCACCGAACCGCATTGCGTTGAAGGTCGCGCCGGAAGCCAGCGACCTGGACTACACCAACGCGATCGCGCTCAACGGCGTGCAGATCCCGTCGATCACCACCCGCCGCGCCGATACCACCGTCGAGCTTGGCGATGGCGAGAGCTTCGTCATCGGTGGCCTGGTCAGTTCCACCGTGGCCTCGACGGTCAACAAGATTCCGCTGCTCGGCGACCTGCCGATCATCGGTACGTTCTTCCGTAACTTCGACTACAAGCGCCAGGACAAGGAACTGGTGATCATCGTCACGCCGCGGTTGGTACAGCCGATTGCCCGCAATACCGAACTGCCGCTGCCCGGCGATCGCGAAGCCAAGCCGAACATGCCCGAATGGGGCGCGTGGCTGCTTGGCCCGATCAGCCGCGACCCGGTGCCCGGTTTCTCGCGCTGACCCACATGACGTCTCCGGTACCACGCCCATGCCCTACGCCACTGCCCTGCCGCTGCACCCGCAAGGACCACCGATGAACCTGGTCCTGTACGGGATCGACCGCGAACTGCTGCCGCGCCTGGCTGCCAAGCTGCCGCCGGCCACGGCATTGCATTGGCAGGACAGCGGCGAGCCGACCTCGGCACAGGACCTGCAGCGTGGCCCGCAGAACCTGGTGCTGCTCGACTTCCGCCCCGAGCATGCATCGGCATCGACGGTGCTGGCGCAGCAGCTGCAGCAGACCCAACCGGAACTGACCCTGGTGGCGGTGGGCGCCACCAGCGCCGGCCAGGTTGAAGGCGTGGTGATGGCGCTGCGCGCCGGCCTGCGCGATGTGCTGGACCTGGACAGTGACAACACCGGTATCGAGGCCGCCCTGCGCCGCGCCCTGTCGCCGCGCCCCGCCGCAAGCGCGCAGCAGGCGCACAAGGCCCGGCTGATCGTGCTGCTGGGCGTGCGCGCCGGCGTCGGCACCAGCACCCTGGCCGCACATCTGTCGGTGCTCGCACAACAGACCCACACCCTGGCCCAGGGCGATGCGGCCGTGCAGGACGGGCTGCTGATGGAGCTGGCGCAGCCGGCCGGCGACCTCGCCCTGTACCTCAACCTGGACAGCCGCTTCCACTACGAAGATGCGCTGCGCAATGCCAGCCGCATCGATGCCACCCTGGCGCGCACGGCGATGGCCCGGCACCCCAGCGGCCTGGTCCTGCTTGATCGCGCCAGTGGCAGCGACGCGCTGCCGCCGTCCGATCCTGGCGCGCTGCTGCAGCGCCTGCGCAGCGTGTTCGCCAGCGTGCTGTGCGATGCCGGCGGCTGCCCGCTGCGGCAGTTGCCACCGCTGCTGCTGGACCAGGCCGACGAAATCTGGCTGGTGGCCGACGCCTCCATCGCCACGCTGGTGTCGCTGGACCACGCCCTGAAGCACCTTTCCGGCCAGCGCGATCGCGAGAAGCGGCTGCAGCTGCTGATCAACCGCCACGACGACAACAGTGGCATGAGTCCCGAACAGATCGCGCGCCGCTTCGAGCTGCCGCTGCTGGCCACCCTGCCCGAGCGGCCACGGGTGCGCACCGCCGCCAGCCACGGTCATCTGCTGCTGCAGGATGCGCCGCGCGACCCGTACCTGCGTGCCCTCGCCCCGCTGGTGCAACGCCTGGATCCGGCTGCCTGCCCGGTCCAGACGCATGGCCTGCGGGAAAGACTTGCCCTTGCCCTGGGTGGATCGCAATGGAAGACAAAGTGACCCCGTTCCCGCACGTTGTCGCCCGCAACACGGTGCCGGAGCATGCACCGGGCAGCCTGCCGTTCGCACAGACCGAGCAGTACCAGAAGGTGCTGTCGGCCGCGCACGAGCACCTGCTCAACAGCATCGAAGACGAGCGCATCGACATCGATTCCTGGGCCCCGGACACCATCGCCCGCTGGGTGGAGGTGCAGACGGTCAGTTTCATCCAGGAATGGCGCATCCCCATCAACGAAGAAGAAATGCAGGTGGTGGCCGAAGGCCTGGTCAAGGAGCTGACCGGGTTCGGCCCGCTCGATGACCTGCTGCATGACCCCACCATCGAAGACATCCTGATCAATGGCTTCAAGGATGTGCATGTCTCCCAGGGCGGGCAGCTCAAACGCGCGCCACAGCGCTTCACCGACGACACCCACCTGCTGCGCATCCTGCGCCGCATCATCGCCCCGCTCGGCCGCCGCCTGGATGATTCCAATCCGATGGTCGATGCGCGCCTGCCCAATGGCGGTCGCCTCAACGCGATCATCTCGCCGTTGGCGGTGGACGGGCCGATGGTGTCCATCCGCAAGTTCCGCAAGGACCCCTTCACCCCCGATGAACTGCTGGCCAAGGGCACCTTCGATGCACCGATGCAGGCCCTGCTGAAGGCGATGGTGCTGGGCCGCTGCAACATCCTGGTCTCCGGCGGCACCAGCTCGGGCAAGACCTCGCTGCTCAATGCGCTGGCCAGTTATGTGCCGGCCAACGAACGCGTCATCACCGTGGAAGACACCGCCGAGCTCTCGCTCAACCACCCGCATGTAGTGCGCCTGGAAAGCCGCATCGGTGGCGCCGAGGGCCAGGGCGCGGTCAGCATCCGCGACCTGGTGCGCAACAGCCTGCGCATGCGCCCCGACCGCATCGTGGTCGGCGAGGTGCGTGGCGCCGAGGTGCTGGAGATGCTGCAGGCGATGAACACCGGCCATGACGGATCGATGGCCACCATCCACGCCAACTCGCCGCGCGACTGCCTGTACCGCATCGAGATGCTGGCCGGTTTTGCCGGCTTCCAGGGCAGCGAGGACAGCCTGCGCCGGCAGATCGCCAGTGCCATCGACTTCATCGTGCAGATCTCGCGCCTGGGCAGCGGCCGCCGCGTGCTGGTGTCGATCACCGAAATCACTGGCGTCAGCGACAACCTGATCACCACCCAGGAGATGTTCCGCCACGAAGTGCAGATCGATGGCAGTGGCAAGGAAATCGATCGCTGGATCGGCCTGGGCTTCCAGCCGCATTCGCACAAGCTGGAACCGTTCCGGCAGTTGCTGCGCGAATCCCTGTACGGAGACTTCTGAGCATGAGTACCGGCCTGCTGCTGGGTGTGCTGAGCATCGTGTCGGTGCTGCTGGCGCTGGCCGTGTGGTTGTGGGGGACGGCCAACAGCCGCGAACAGCGACAGGCCTCCCTGCAGCATGCCGAGCAGCAGCTGGCGCGCGGCACCGGCCCTGGCGCCAATACCACCGCCGACGCGGCGCGGCAGGCCCCGTTGCCTGCACCGGGTCGGCGCACCCTGCCCTGGGACGGACAGCTGCAACGTGCCGGCCTGACGCCGGGCTGGAAGCTGCCACTGCTGATGCTGCTGCCGGGCATCGCCCTGTCCGCATTCGCGGTGCTGCGGCTGGGCACCGCCTGGATGTTCCCCCTGACCCTGCTGCTGTACCTGCTGGGCTGCTGGCTGTGGCTGATGCGCCGCACCGGCAAGCTGCAGGCGCAGCTGCTGCACCAGC
The DNA here is from genome assembly GCF_042787595.1 of Stenotrophomonas sp. YIM B13575. Lineage (NCBI taxonomy): Bacteria > Pseudomonadati > Pseudomonadota > Gammaproteobacteria > Lysobacterales > Lysobacteraceae > Stenotrophomonas > Stenotrophomonas sp. YIM B13575. The sequence goes on from NZ_JBHZOP010000083.1 coordinate 8,663, forward strand.
TGCCGGACTTCCTCGACAACCTGGTGCGCCTGACCGCGCTCGGCAACAGCCTGCAGGCCGCCTTCCAGGTCGCCTCGATGCAGACCAACGCCCCGCTGCGCGGCCTGCTCGACACCACCGTGCGCTATGCCCGTGGCGGCATGGACCTGGATCGCGCGCTCAACCTGGCTGCACAGCCCTACCGCATGGACGTGCTGAAGGTACTGGCGGTGGTGATGGGGGTGAGCGTGCGCATCGGTGGCCGTGCCGACCAGATCCTGCAGCGCATGGGCGACTTCATGCGTGACCTCGAACAGGCCCAGCAGGAACTGGCCGCGACCACGTCTGAAACCCGCATGTCGGCCTGGGTACTGGGCCTGCTGCCACCGGCCTGCGCGGTGCTGATGGCGATCTCCAGCCCCGAATTCTTCCAGCCGGTGCTGCACGATCCGCTGGGCCACAAGATCCTGTTGATCGCCCTGTGCATGGAACTGACCGGCGCCTTCCTGCTGTATCGCCTGGCCAAATCGCTATGAGTACTGCCGTCCACGCAGGAGGCATCCAATGAGCGCCAGCATCTGGTTCGTGGCCGCCCTGCTGGTGCTTGCTGCCGGCGTGGCTCTGCTGGGCCTCGGCAGCTGGGTCCGCAGCCATCGCGAGGACCGCAGCGCGGCCACATTGAAGACGGCGCTGCGTCCGCGCGAAAACGAAGACGGCGCTGCCGATGCACGCAAGGATTCGCTGGGATGGCTGGAGCAGTTCGGCCGTGGACTGAGCGGTGGCCGCCTGGAAGCCGCACTGCTGGCCGGTGAAGATCGCCTGCTATTGGACCTGGCCGGCTGGAACACCCGCCGCGGCACCGCCATCTACCTGGGCCTGCGCCTGCTGCTGGCAGTGCTGGTGCTGGGTATCGCGCTGGCGATCAGCGATGCCACGGGGCTGTCCAGGATCATGGTGGTGATCGGCGCGCTTGCTGCCGGCCTGCTGCTGCCGAAGTTCGCGCTCAGTGCATGGGTCAAGCGGCGACGCCGCGCCGTAAACAATGAACTGCCGCTGTTGATCGACCTGCTGCGCCTGCTGCAGGGCGTGGGCTTCAGCATGGACCAGAGCCTGCAGACACTGGGCGACAAGCTGCGCGACGCACTGCCGGTACTGGGCGGGGAAATCCAGGAAGCGAATGTGTCCTACACCCACGGACGCACGCGCGCGCAGTCGCTGCGGCGGCTGAGCGATGTATACGGTGACGACGACCTGTCCAGCCTCGTGCAGTTGATCCTGCAGGTGCACGCGCATGGCGGTGCCGTGCAGGAACCGCTGCGCCAGTTCAGCATCCGCCTGCGCGAGCAGCGCCGCAACGCGTTGAAGGAAAAGGTCGGCAAGCTCTCGGTGAAGATGACCGTGGTGATGATGCTGACCCTGCTGCCGGCACTGATGCTGGTGCTGGCCGGACCGGCGCTGGTCGCGCTGGCCACTACCTTGTCGAAAATGGGATGACCTTCATGCCTTTCCTGCGCCCCGCCTGCCTGTTGATTGCCTTGGTTGCCGCCGCTGCCGGCTGCAGCTCCACCACGCCGAAGTACCTGCGTGCGCCGAGCCTGGCCGAGCCGACGCCGGCCCCGCAGGACAGCCGCAACGCTTATCTGGAGCTGATCCAGCGCATGCAGCTGCAGGGCGCCTGGTACGCCTCGCTGGCGCACGTGGATGCCTTCCGCCAGCGCTACGGCGATACCCCGGCACTGCGCCTGCTGCAGGCCGACGCACTACGCCAGACCGGCCAGATCGATGCGGCGCTGGCGTTGTACCGCGAACTCGGCAACGGCCCACAGGCCGCGGCCGCCGCGCATGGCATCGGCCTGATCGCCGCCCTCCGTGATGATGGCGACGGCGGCGAGCAGGCACTCGCACGTGCCACCCAGCTGAATCCCCTGAACACCGATTACCTGGGCGACCTCGGCTATGCACGGCTGCGCGCCGGTCGCTTCGAACAGGCGCGCGAGCCGCTGGCCAAGGCGCTGGAACTGTCGCCGGGCAACGCCAAGGCCACCGCCAATCTCGCCCTGTGGGCGCTGCTGCGTGGCGACACGGCCACCGTCGAACGACTGGCCCAACAGGCCAGCTTCAGCGAGGAAACGCGCCGCAGCGTCGAGCAGCAGGCACAGCAGATCCGCGCGCGGCTGCAGCAACGGCAGGCAGCCGCCACCGCTGCAGCGGCGGCTGCGACGCGACCGGTCGCTTCGGTAACCGCCAGTACACCCGCCGCAGGCCCGCGCCTGGCCGCCGAACCCCGCCGCGATGGCCGTGACCAAGGCGAGCCGCCACGACTGCCGCCCTCGATGCTGGAACGCTTCGGCACCACCGACCATCCCACCGGGAACACGCCATGACCTCGACGCCACTGATCCGCTGCCTGCTGCCGATGCTTGCCGGCTTGTCTTTCGCTGCGATTGTGCAGGCGCAGACGCCGCAGCAGCCGTTGACCGGACAGATGCTGGGTGGTGCGGCGCCCGCACCGGCAGCCGCGCCCCTGCACAGCGAGCCGCTGGCCACCGTGGACGTATCGCCGGAACAGGCTCCACCGCCTCCGCCGGTCCCTGCAGCCAAACCTGATTTCGGCGGCACGCAGCTGCGGCCCAACACCTCGCAGATCGGCGACACCACACGCAGCCTGTTCCGCCTGCAGGCCTCCGGCGAGATAGCCGGTGCCCGCCTGCCGATCCTCGGCGACCAGGCCACATCCAGCTACGCGCGTTACCTGAAGAGCTTCCAGTACGACATCCCGCAGTTCTTCGAAACCGACGTCGCCAAGTCTGCAGGATCCTCCCGATCCGGACGCTGAGGTCTGCCATGAACCGAGCACGCCATATCAGCTTCAGTCGCCCGCGCGGCGGCATGTCGGTCACCATGATGCTGGTGATGATCGCGTTGCTGGCAATGCTCGGCCTGATCGAGATCGGCTTCCTGTTCTGGGCCAAGCGTGATGCACAGAAGGTAGTCGATCTTGCCGCGCTGGCGGGCGCACAACGGCTGGACCTGTGCAACGCCAGCAATACCGACAACAGTGCTGCCCGGCAGAGCGCACTCGCGCAGAACCGCTTCCGTGGGCAGGTGCAGATCCAGTGCGGCAACTGGAATGCCAGCCGCGGAACGGCAGACCACTTCAGCCCGAGCGTGGACGCCAGCAATCCGCGCAACGCGGTGCGCGTCATTGCCGAACGCGGCGTGCTGCCATTCTTCGGCCAGAACCGAACGCTGCCCACCCTGCGCGTGCAGGCCGTGGCCAAGCGCTCGGAACCCACCGCGGTGTTCGCGGTGGGCTCGCAGCTGCTGCGCACCAATGGCAACTCACCGTTGATGGCGACCCTTCGCCTGGTTGGTCTGGACGTCACCAACGCAACGGTGCTGTCCTACGATGGCCTGGCGCAGGCCACCATCACCCCGTCGGGGCTGCTGGCTGCACTGGGCATCCCGGTCACCGCTGACCTCAGCGTGGCCGACTTCAACCGACTGCTGTCGATCAACCGCATTTCGCTGGCACAGCTGGTCAATGCCACCGCCACTGTCGTTGGCCGTGACACCGCCGTCGGCGTGCAGCTGCAGGCGTTGTCCAACCTGGTCGGCACCCGGTTGGACATCAACCAGCTCAATATTCTGCTGGGCAGCCAGAACGGCGGCGGCGGTCTGTTCGCGCAGGTGATTTCGCCGGACGGCACCATCGGCAGCGCGCTGGAATCGCAGGTCAACGTGCTGGATCTTGTCACCGCGGCGATCTCCATCGCCAACGATGGCAATGGCGTGCAGGTGCAGGGCTTGAACCTGCTGGGCATCGACGTCAAGGCCGGCGTGGTGGAGCCACCGTCAATCGCCATCGGCGGTGTCGGCGCACGCGCGTACAACGCGCAGGTGCGGCTGATGGTGGACGTCGACAGCGACCGCCTGTTCGCGATCGGTCCGCTGCTGAACCTGCTCGGCACCCGGCTGCATCTGCCGCTGCACGTGGATGTGGCCAATGCGATGGGAACATTGACCAGCATCCAGTGCGGGGCGACGCCACCGACGGCCACCGTCCAGGTCGATTCCTCGGTGCTGCGTGCCTGCGTCGGCAAGGTCAATGCGGCCGATCGTTTCTCCAAGAGCAACGTCTGTGACGCGACCCTGCAGAACGAGCAGCTGTTGCAGCTGCTGGGGCAGCCCTTGATCAACGACAAGATCACCCTGCCGGCACTGACCAGCACGCAGAGCCTGACCCTGGCCGCCGGCCAGACCGGCTCGACCCGGATCAACCCGCTGGCCGTCGGCACCGCCGTGTCGGATCTGGTCAACGAACTGCTGCGCGTGCTGTCCGGCATGCTCAGTTCGCCCAAGCAGGGCATGAACGCCAACGACACCGCCAAGGCATTGGCCGACCGTTACCTGCAGGCCGCCTTCCCCAGTGGCGGGCGCTACAACGTGGACCAGGTGATTCCGCTGCTGCGCGATGGCGATCCGTCACGCAACCTTGCACCGTTGGGCAACTGGACAGTTACCAAAGGCGTACCCAAGCCCTGCCTGCTTGGCCTGACCACCTGCTGGGAAGATGGCTCGGTGTGGACGGGCTACCGCACCACCGTGACCGGCCAGGGCCTGGGCCTGCTCGACGGCCTGCTCGGCTCGCTGGTCGGTGGCCTGCTGATCAACCGCTGCGACAGCCTGCTCGGCAACCTGATCGACTACAACGGCTGCGTGCGTACCAACCTGGCGTCCTATATCCAGACCGCCCCGGCCGGATTCCTCGATGGCCAGAACGGCGGCGGGGTAACCACACCGGGCAACAACGTGACCTGCAGCGGACTGTTGTGCGCGCTGCTGAACCCCGTACTGGCCGCGCTCAAGCCGGTGCTCAACAGCGTCGGCACCCTGCTGACCAACACCCTGGCCAGCCTGCTCGGGCTGGAACTGGGCCGCACCGATGTCAGCATGCAGTCGATCCAGTGCAGCTCGGCGCAGCTGGTCTTCTGACCCGCGCGGGCGCGGGTTGGCGGCGTCCGCGCCCATGCTAGACTCGCGGCGGGGAACCACTTTCAACTCAACCCACACTACATCCGTGGATGGTCTAGACATGCGAGAAACTTCAGGGGGCACCGTCTTCGCCCGGTATCCGCGCGGCGCAGCACTGCTGGCCGTGGCCATGATCGTGGTGGCGCCGTCGGCGCTGGCCGCACGTGGCGATCGCACTGCCACCGTCGAGCCGGCCAAGGCCGCACCGGTGGTACGCAACACCGTCGACGAACTCAAGCAGTTGATGGATGCGCAGCAGCTCACCGAGCTGCGTACCACCTACAACGGCAACTACGGCGCCAGCCTGCTGTTCAACGCCAATACCCTGACCTACTACGTGGCCCTGTTCCAGGAGAAGAACTTCTGGCGGGTGATCAAGACCGATGCCGTCGACAACGCCGAGCGTGTCTACCGCACCTTCGCGCAGCAGTCCGAACAGCTGGCGCAGGTCTATATCGACACCACCCGGCTGGAAGCCGGCAAGCGCTACACCGAGCGCCTGGTGGCCTACAACGAAGAACGCCTGCGTACCCTGCAGCAGGAAATGGAACAGCAACAGGCACAGTCGGCGCAGGTCAGCGCAGCGCTGCAGCAGGCCCAGCAGCAAGCGGTCAGCCTGAGCACCGACGTGCAGAGCACCAACAGCCAGCTCGATGCGCTGCAGCGCCGGATCCAGATCCTGCAGGCCGAACAGGGCAACCCGGAGCTGAGCCTGCCCAAGCCGGATGCTGCCGCGGCGCCGGCCGCCGCCAGCGACGGACGCTGAGGCTTACCTGGCCTGTAGACCAGAACGGCACCTTCGGGTGCCGTTTTTTCGTTGTGATCAACGACAGGCCTCGCGCACCGCGTCATCCAGCTGCCTGCGCTGCAGGTAATCGAGCCTGCGCGGCTTGGCCAGCGTTTTGACCTGCTGCTCGCGCGCCCGCTCGCAGGCTTGCGGGTCGGCCATGATCGATATCAGCGCACCCTGCGCGCGTCCGCGCCGTGGCGTCCGCCTGGTTGCGCTGCGGGCAGGCTGCACGGCCGAAGGTAGCGGCCCACGCGCCTTCGGCTCGGCACTGGGCACTTCCCAGCGCCACTCCGCCTCCCCCTGGCAGGGCGTCTGCTGATAGACCGGATGCCCGCCATCGGTGCACTTGTAGACGTTGGTCTGCGCCGCCGCGACAGCCGCCCACAGCAGTCCAGGCAACACTCCCCACCTCGGCATCTTCATGACTGGCCCTCGCGCGTCCGATGGCCATGGTTGCCATCAGCACCGACCTGCCGCCAGAGCGAGTCGCGTCAGCGCAACGAACCCGTCAATCCGCCACAGCCGTGCAATGCACACGGCACATCGTGCGCTGTACTGCCGCAGGCGCCGGCGAACCCGCAGGCGTCTTCCCTCCCTTCCGCCAAGGAACCTGCAATGAGCAATTTCGTGACCGTCAATGATGGCGCCCGCATCTTCTACAAGGACTGGGGCACCGGCCAGCCTGTCGTATTCGCCCATGGCTGGCCGCTTTCGTCCGACGCCTGGGACCCGCAGATGCTGTTCATGGGCCAGAACGGCTACCGCGTGATCGCCCACGATCGCCGCAGCCATGGCCGCTCCAGCCAGACCTGGGACGGCAACAACATGGACACCTACGCCGACGACCTCGCTGCGGTTCTGGATGCGCTGGACGTGAAGGACGCGATCCTGGTCGGCCATTCCACCGGCGGTGGCGAAGCGGCCCACTACATCGGCCGCCATGGCAGCGCGCGCGTGGCCAAGGTGGTGCTGGTCGGCGCGGTGCCGCCGTTGATGCTGAAGACCGCCGGCAATCCGGCCGGCACGCCGCTGGAGGTGTTCGACGGCATCCGCAAAGGCACCGGCGGCGACCGTTCGCAGTTCTTCAAGGACCTGGCCACGCCGTTCTTCGGCGCCAATCGTGATGGCAACAGCGTCACCGAAGGCATGCGTGATTCGTTCTGGCTGCAGGGCATGCTGGGCGGCGTGAAGGGCCAGTACGACTGCATCCACGAGTTCTCGGAAGTGGACTACACCGAAGACCTGAAGAAGATCGACGTGCCGGCCCTGGTGGTGCACGGCGATGACGACCAGATCGTGCCGTTCGACGCCTCCGCCAAGCTGTCTTCGCAGATCATCACGAACGCGGAACTGAAGGTGTACGCCGGCGCACCGCACGGCCTCACCCTCACCCATGCCGACCAGTTCAACGCCGACCTGCTGGCGTTCGCACGCAAGTGACGTAGCG
>NZ_JBHZOP010000084.1:0-16662 GCF_042787595.1 Stenotrophomonas sp. YIM B13575
GCGCCGGGCCATGCCCGGCGACTTCCCTTGCCAACTGCACCGCTGCGCTCGCCGGGCGTGGCCCGGCGCTACCGCACGATCAGAGCCGCTCGGCCTTGCCGCTGGCCAGCGCACGTGCGATTACCTGCTCTGCCTGCTTCGCGGCCTGCACCTGCAGGCGTGCCTGACGCTCACCCAATGCTGCCTGCTTGCTGCCCAGCACGGCCTGCTGGCTTCCCAGCGCGGCCTGCTGGCTGGCGAGACGGCTCATCTCGCGGCTGCGCTCGGACTGCAGCGCCTGATTGCGGGCAACCTGTGAGGCGCGCTGTGCTTCAGCCGCTGCCTGCCGTGCAATCGCCGCATCATCCACCGCGCCACGGGTGGCCCGCGCCGCTTCGGCTGCCGCTTCACGGTTGATGTCGCGATCGTTGAGCGCACTGCGCGCAGCACGTGCGGCGGCGAGGGCGATCTCACGCGCCTCTTCACCCTGCAGCCTGCCCAGCTCGCCCTGCTCGCGGCCGAGCTGGCCCTGCTGGCGCCCCAACGCACTCTGCTGGCGCCCCAGTTCACTCTGCTGGCGGCTCAGATCGGCGGCGCCGGCGTAGGCACGCTGCAACGACTGGATCAGCATCGGATCGCGCACGACATAGCGCTTGTCACCCTGACGGAACCACAGCGCCGGGCCGTCACCAATGCGGCTGCGCGCCTGCATCACGTCGTCCATGCCGGCGTTGGCGAATGCCTGGCCGTGATCGACGAGGACAAAGGCCTGCTGCGGCGGCGTGCCGAGATCGAGCTGGCCATGGGTGACGATGGTGGTCTTCGAGTGCGTATGGGTGCGTGCGTCCTGCTCCTCGTCTTCATCGACGTCGGCCGGTTCGGTGGGTTCTGCCGGTTCGGCCCAGTCGGCCGGCTCTGCAGGTACCGCTGCGGCAGGCGGTGCTGGCGGTGCCGAAGGTGCTGCGGGCGGCGGCGGCGGCGCAGGCACAGCGCGCGGCGGTGCCGGCGGCGCGGGCGGAACCGGCGCGGCCACCAGGCGCATCGGCGCCACACCCACGGCCAACACCACTAGGGTCAGGCCGACGGCCAGCAGGCGGGGGCACGCGCGGTGTGACTGCAGCGAGAGCAGGCGGCGCTTGAGGCTGGTGGTGCTGGGCGCTGCGCTGGCCACGCCGAGGTGCGGCTGCGGCGCCACACCCAGTTGCAGCAACAGGCGGCCATAGGCGTGGCGGCTGGCGCCATGCTGGCCGACCACGGCCGCATCCACCGCTTCCTCGCGGGCCTGGGCGTATTCGCGCACGGCCAGGCGCAGCAGCGGATGGAAGAAGAACAGGTGCTGGGCCAGGGCCGGCAGCAGTCCCCACTGCAGGTCACGACGCTGCAGGTGCTGCAGTTCGTGGGTCAGTGCCAGATCCAGCGCATCGCCCTGCAGCGCGTTCATTCCCGCCGGCAACAGCAGCACCGGACGGAACGGCCCGACCAGCTGCGGCGCGTCCACCTGGTCGCTCATCCACAGGCGCGGTGCGCGGCGCAGGCCGTGCGCATCCGAGGCCAGCTGCAGCGCCTGCACCAGCGCCTGGTCCTCGCATGGATACGACGCTGCCAGCAGCGCACGGCAACGGCGCCATTCGCCGAAGGTCCGCAGCACCATCAGCAGCACGCCGGACATCCACAGCGCAGCCAGCGCCACTGCCCACCAGGCCACCGGGGTGCTGCCGACATCGCCCATCGGCACGTTCGCCAGCAACTGCGCGGCGGCCTCCGGTGCCATCGGATACACCGCGTCCGCGGCAAGATCCACGGTCGTCATTGCGACCGCGTCGGGTGCAGGCAACCAGGCCAGCTGCAGCGGTTGGCTCCACAACAGGCCGACCACGGCCTGCAGCGATACCAGCCACCACAGGCGGCAACGGGTGGCCGCCGACAGTGCCGGCAACGCGCGGCACAGCAGGTACACCAGCGCGACCAGCAGCACGGTCTGCAGGCTGGTCCAGCCCAGCCGCTCCAGCATCGGAATCAACATCGAGGTATCCATGGCTCAGTCCTCCTGGCGACGCGATTGCAGTTCGGCCACCAGCGCTTCCAGTTCGGCCAGTTCGTTGTCGCTGACCTTCTGCCGCTGCGACAGGTACGCCACGAACGGCGAGACCGAGCCCTGCAGGGTGTTGTCGACGAACTGGGCGACGGCGCCCTGCAGCACGCTCTCCGGGCCGCGGGTGGGCTGGTAGCGGTAGACACCCTGCTGCTGCCGGCGCTGCAGGTAACCCTTGGCGCGCAGGCGCTCCATCATCGTCAACACGGTGGAGCGGGCCAGTCCGCGCGGTTCGCCATAGCCACTGGCGACCTCGCCGACGCTGGCCGGTGCCTGCTCGTCCACATACTGCAGCAGGGCCAGTTCCTGGTCCCCGATGGTCTTGCCACGCATGACAACACTCCCTTGACTACACGTGTCGCTACTGTTGCCATGACGACACCTGTAGTCAACCCCCCGGAAGTCATGGGCCGACGAACGGTAGGGCACGCGGCCGGCTTAAACCTTTTCCGCCGGGCGCGCATCCGACCCATGGCCTGTCACCTGCGGCCGCCGTCATCGCCGCCAATCTTCCTGCCCTCCGGGATCCCGCATGCCTCGCCAGATGCTACCCACCCTGCTCATGATCATCAGCCTGCTGCCCTTCGCCGCTGTTTCCGCCAACCAGGACCAGGCCAACGACCAGACCCGTCGTTTCATCCGCCAGACCATGCAGGAACAGCGCATCCCCGGCCTGCAGATCGCCGTGGTCAAGGATGGCCAGGTGGTGCTGTCGGAAACCTACGGCCTGGCCAACGTCGAGAACGGCGTGGTCGCTACCCGCAGCACGCGGTTCCCGCTCAACTCTGCCAGCAAATCCTTCACCGGCGTCGCTTTGGCGCAGCTGGCGCAGGATGGGCGGGTGGATCTCGACGCGCCCGCCTCGCGCTATCTCGACGACCTGCCCGCGAGCTGGCAGGCGGTGCGCGTGCGCCAGCTGCTCGCCCACACCTCCGGCCTGCCCGACATCCTCGATGCAGAAGGACTGCTGGGCGGTGGTTCGGAACAGGACGCATGGCAGGCAGTCCGCGCGCTGCCGGCAGAGGCCGTAGCGGGCGAGCGCTTCCAGTACAACCAGACCAACTACGTGCTGCTGGCGCGGATCATCGCGCGGCAATCCGGCATGCCCTACGAACGCTTCCTGGCAACACGCCAGTTCTCCACCGCGCGCATGCCGCGCACCACGTTCGGTGACAGCTACGACCTGATCCCGGACGCAGCGACGATGTACAGCTACCTGCCGCGCGCCACCGATGCCAAGGATGCGACGCCACGGCTGTCGCACTGGTTCTACGACATGCCGCCCAGCCTGTGGGCGGGGGGCGGCATCCTCACCACGGCCGATGACGCCGCACGCTGGTTGGTTGCATTGCAGGAGGGTCGCCTGCTGGAGCAGCGCGCGGTGCAGCAGATGTGGACGGCCGAGCGCCTCAACGATGGCAGCGCCGGCGACTGGGCCGCCGGCTGGCCGGTGGTCAACACCGCGCCCGACCTGCAGGTGGGTGGCATGGGCGGCGCGCGCTCGGCTTTCATCGTCTATCCCGAGCGCGACCTCGCTGTTGTCGTGCTGACCAATCTGGTCGGTGCCAATCCGCAGCAGTTCATCCCGCGTATTGCCGGTTTCTATTCCGCCGCGCGCTAACCGCGCGGCCCCCCCATCACCGGCAGGATCACGCCGCTGATGTAGCTGGCGCAGGCCGGTGAGGCCAGGAACACATACGCTGGCGACAGCTCTTCGGGCTGCGCCGGTCGCCCCATGTCGCTGTCCTTGCCGAACTCGGCCACATCCTTCGCCTGCTTGTCGGCCGGATTCAACGGCGTCCACACCGGGCCCGGCGCCACGCAGTTGACGCGGATGCCGCGCGGCAACAACTGGCTGGCCAGCGCCTTGGTGAACGCATGGATCGCGCCCTTGGTGGCCGAGTAATCGATCAGTGCCTTGCTGCCGAACAGGCCGGTTTCAGAACCGGTGTTGATGATGCTGGCGCCCTCGCCCAGATGCGGCAGCACCGCGCGCGCCATCTGGATGTAGCCGCCGATGTTGGTCTGCAGCGTTTCCTGCAGATGCGCGTCTTCCAGGTCTTCGAGGCGCTCGCAGTGCAGCTGGAACGCCGCGTTGTTGACCAGGATATCGATGCCACCGAAGGCCTTGGCCACCTGCTTGACGGCCATGTTGCAGAAGCGCGGGTCGCGCACGTCGCCGGCGATCACTACGCAGCGGCCGCCCTCCTTCTCCACGTGCTGGCGAGTGAGCTCGGCGTCCTCGGCTTCGTCCAGATGCAGCACGGCAACATCGGCGCCTTCGCGGGCGAACAGCACCGCCACCGCGCGGCCGATGCCGGAATCGCCACCGGTGACGATCGCGCGCATGCCCTGCAGCTTGCCGCTGCCGACATAGTCCGGTGCCAGGAAGCGCGGTGCCAGTTCCAGTGCATGCTCATGGCCGGGCTTGGCCAGTTGTTGCGCCGGCATCGTCTCCGGCTGACGGCGTGGGCCAGCCTGGGTGGCGGTCTTCTTTGTCGGCTTTTTCGTTGCCTTCTTCGCTGCGCGTACGTCCTTCGCTTTTTCCTGGTCCTGCAGGCGCCGCTGCCGCGCGGCCACACGCGCCGCGCGCGGATCGGAAGCGGCGGCTTTGCGGGTGGCGGTCTTCACCACGCGTGGGCGCTCGGATGCGGTGGTCTCGGCGGTGGCTGGCGCCGCCTGGGTGCCTTTGCGCACCTTCGGCGATGCCTTGCGGCGGGTGGGGGTCTTCTTGGTGGTGGCCATGCAGGTCTCCTCGGGGGAATGGGGGTTGCCGGCCAGCGGCCGGCACTACCGGGGCGCGTACGCCGCAGTACCGGGGGCGGCGTACGCCGCTCGTGCAGTGTCTCCACGCAGGCTGTTGGCGGCAGTGAGCGCACCGTGTCCACCGCGTGCAAGGCATTCATTCCGCCACCACGCGTGTCGTCGCACCCTGCAGGCCACAACACGAGGAACGTCCCCATGAAACATGCCATTGCCACCGCCACCGTCTGCTTCGCTCTCGCCGCCTGCAGCAGCAGCCCCGTCGCCCAGATCCAGCCGATCGACGGGGTGATTTCCGGCCAGTGCCATTCGGACATGGTGCGCGGTGCGGTCGGCCTGGCGGCATCGGATGCCACCGTCGAGCGCGCCCGCGTCGACAGCGACAGCCTGCACGTGCAGGTGCTGCGTCACGACGGTCCGCGCGTGCCGCCGGCCAGCGAGGGCGGCGAGCGCCTGACCATCGAAAAGGGCCGCACCAACAACATCACCGCGATCTACTGCGGCTGACCTGCCTTGCGGCTCAGCCGCCGCGCCCGGCGCAGCACCTTCAGTGTCGCCTGTTCCCACTGCCGCGGGCCGCGCAGGCCCGCCAGTGCAGTCAGCTCGCCGCGCTCCCAGCCGGCGAACACGCAGGGATCGATGTAGGCCTTGCGACATACCGCTGGCGTATTGCCCAGCCGCGCGGCCACCTGGCACACCACCTCGCGCTGCGCCTTGGCCAGCGCGCGCTGGCTGGGCGGTTCGGGCAGCTCGGTGGCGGCGAAGGCCTGCACTGCCGCCATCGTGCCGCCCCAGGTGCGGAAATCCTTGGCGGTGAAATCCTCTCCCATCACCTCGCGCAGGTAGTCGTTCACCGCGCCGGAATCCACCGGCTGCACCTCGCCCGCGTCGTCGCGGTACTGGAACAGGGCCTGTCCCGGCAGCTGCTGCACGCCGCGTACCAGCGCGCCCAGCCGACGGTCGCCCACCGTCACCTCATGCAACTGGCCGGACTTGCCGCGGAAGCGCATGCGCACCCGGCCGCCCCGAAGCAGATCCAGGTGACGGTTGCGCAGCGTTGTCAGGCCGTACGACTTGTTCTCCTGTGCATAGGTCTCGTTGCCCACCCGCACCAGCGTGTCGGCCAGCAGCGCGACCACCACCGCCAGCACCTTCTCACGGGGAAAGCCACTACGCTTGAGGTCACGGCCCAGGCGCCGTCGCAGCGCCGGCAACGCTTGGCCGAAGGCGATGATGCGGTCGAACTTGCCGGCATCCCGCACCGCCGCCCAGTCGGCGTGGTAGCGGTACTGCTTGCGCCCGCGCGCGTCGCGGCCGGTGGCCTGCAGATGGCCGTTGGCATGGGCGCAGATCCACACCGCGGTATAGGCCGGGGGCACGGCCAGCGAGCGGATGCGCTGCAGCGTGGCGGCATCGCGTATGGCATGACCGTCGGCATCGCGATAGGAGAAGCCTTTGCCGGCGCGGACACGGCTGAAACCGGGCTGGGTGTCATCGACGTAGCGCAGGCCGGCGGCGCGCGCGGCCTGGCGTTCGGGGGTGGGGGTAGCGGGCATGCCGTCAGTCTGCCGAGCGGGGCGGCGTGGCCACGTCAATAACGCAAGACAAACACGTGAGGGTGGGTTCGCCGCTATGCTCGGCCTTTCACCGTCCCTTCCCTTCCGGAGTCATGATGTCGTTCCCGATCCGCGCCCGTTCCCTCTCCGCCCTGCTGCTGCCGGCCGTGCTGGCCCTGACCGCCTGCCAGGCGCCGTCGCTGGATGAGCAGGACTCGGCCACCGCCCACGCACAGCAGGCCGCCGAAGCCGCCAAGGCCCCGGCCGATGAAGCCGGCAAGGCCACCGAAGCACCGCCGGTTGGCAACTGCGACGCCAGCCAGGTGCAGAGCCTGGTCGGCCAGGCCTATACCGAAGCACTGGGCAAGCAGGCCCAGGAAGATGCAGCGGCCAAGCAGATCCGCGTCCTGCACCCCAATGACGTCACCACGATGGAGTTCGTGGGCGACCGCCTGAACATCGAGGTGGACGCAAAGGACGTGGTCAGCGGCGTCCGCTGCGGCTGACCCATCCCGCGCCGGCATGCGTTTGCCGGCGCTTTGGTTGCGCCTGCAACCGTGTATTGCGGCGTTGCAGCAACCTGTGATCTAGTCGAGGCATCCGGTGGCCTCATGATGCGCTCCAGGGAGTGAGCGGGCACGAGTGTCCCTGCTCATTTCATTACGCATCGAGGTAGAGATGGCCCCCCGCAACCGCCAAGGGCTTTACGACCCGCGCTCCGAGCGCGATGCCTGTGGATTTGGCATGGTCGCCCAGCTCGACGACCAGTCTTCGCGCCTGCTGGTCGATACCGCCATCGCCGCGCTTTCGCGCATGACCCACCGGGGTGGTGTCGCCGCCGACGGCCTCACCGGTGATGGCTGCGGCCTGCTGCTGCGCCGCCCCGATGCCTTCCTGAAACTGCTGGCCAGTGAAGCGGGCATTGCCGTCGGCGCGCGCTTCACTGCCGGCCTGGTGTTCCTGCCGCACGATGCCGACGCCGCCCAGGCCTGCCGCACACAGCTGCAGCAGCAGATCGAGGCGGTGGGCTGCAAGGTAGCCGGCTGGCGCGAGGTGCCGACCGACGACAGCGTCTGCGGGCAACTGGCGCGCGATACCCTGCCGCGTATCGAACAGGTATTTGTCGACGCCGGCGTCGGCCAGGATGACGCCGGCTTCGGCCTGGCCCTGTTCCTGGCCCGCCGCCGTAGCGAGCAGCTGCTGCGCGCGCACGCCGACTACTACGTCACCACGCTCAGCCCCAACGCCATCAGCTACAAGGGCATGGTGCTGCCGGACAAGCTCAGCCGCTTCTTCCCGGACCTGCAGCGCCGCGAACTGGCCTCCAGCGCCATCGTGTTCCACCAGCGCTTCTCCACCAATACGCTGCCGCGCTGGCCGCTGGCGCACCCGTTCCGGATGCTCGCCCACAACGGCGAGATCAACACCATCGAAGGCAACCGGCGCTGGGCGCAGGCACGCAGCAAGGTGTGGAAGACGCCGCGCTTCGATATCGGCGAATTCGACCCGGTCATCTCCATGCACGGCTCGGATTCGCAGAGCCTGGACAACATGCTGGAACTGATGGTGTCTGCGGGCATGGAACTGATCCAGGCCCTGCGCATCCTGGTGCCGCCGGCAACGCAGTCGCTGGAATTCAAGGACCCGGACCTGGCTGCGTTCTACGAATTCCACGGCCTCAACAGTGAACCGTGGGACGGCCCGGCCGGCATCGTCGCCTGCGACAGCCGCTACGCCGTGTGTACCCTCGACCGCAACGGCCTGCGCCCGGCACGCTGGATGCTGACTGCCGATCGCCACTTCCTGGTCGCCTCCGAAGCCGGTGTGTGGGAAGTGCCGACCGAGCGCGTGGTGCGCAAGGGCAAGCTCGGTCCGGGCGAGATGATCGCCATCGACCTCAAGCGCGGTGACCTGCTCGATTCGGAAGCCATCGATCGCATCAACCGCGGCCGTGCACCGTACAAGCAGTGGTTGCAGCAGGGCGTCACCTACCTGCAGACCGAACTGATCGATCCCTCGCTGGTGGAGGAACCCTTCGACGAAAGCACCCTGCGCAGTTACCACAAGCTGTACCAGCTCAGCAGCGAGGAAGTGGAGCAGGTGCTGCGGCCGCTGGCCGAGACCGAACAGGAAGCCACCGGCTCGATGGGCGATGACACGCCGATGGCCGTGCTCAGCCAGCGCAGCCGTCCGCTGTACGACTATTTCCGCCAGGCCTTCGCGCAGGTCACCAACCCGCCGATCGACCCGCTGCGCGAAGACTGCGCGATGTCCCTGTCCACCCAGCTCGGCAAGGAGACCAACATCTTCCATGCCGGTCCGGAGACGGTGAACCACGTCATCCTCAATTCGCCGGTACTGAGCCAGCGCAAGCTGCGCCAGCTGCTGAAGATGGACCAGTACGTACAGGCCAACCGCCTGCTCGACCTGTCCTACAGCGAAGAGGAAGGCCTGCGTGCAGGCATCGAACGCATCTGCGTCGAAGCCGAACAGGCCGCGCGCGATGGCATGGTGATGCTGCTGCTGTCCGACCGCTACCCGGTGGCCGGGCGGCCGATGGTGCACGCCCTGCTGGCCACCAGTGCCATCCACCACCACCTGTCACGCCTGGGCCTGCGCTGCGACGTCAACCTGATCGTCGAGACCGGCAGCGCGCGCGATGCGCACCACATGGCCTGCCTGCTCGGCTTCGGTGCCACGGCCGTCTATCCGTACCTGGCCTACCAGACCCTGTTCGACCTCGGCCGTCGCGGCATCCTCAAGCTCAGCAAGGGCGGCGAGCAGTCGCAGATCGGCCGCCGCTACCGCAAGGGCATCTACAAGGGCCTGTCGAAGATCATCTCGAAGATGGGCATCTGCACCGTGGCCAGCTATCGCGGCGCGCAGCTGTTCGAGATCATCGGCCTGGAGCCGGAGGTCGTCGACCTGTGCTTCCCCGATACCGCCTCGCGCATCGGTGGCGCCGGCTTCGCGCGGCTGGATGCCGATGCACGTGAACTGTGCGCGCAGGCCTGGGATGCGCAGCAGGGCGTGGATGTCGGTGGCCTGCTGAAGTATGTGCACGGCGGCGAATACCACATGTACAACCCGGACGTGGTGACCACCCTGCAGCGCGCGGCGCGCAGCGGTGACCCGCGTGCGTGGCAGCAGTACTGCGACGCCGTGCATGCACGCCCGCCCTCGGCGCTGCGCGATCTGCTGCAGCTGGTGCCGGCGGCGACGCCGACGCCATTGGACGAGGTGGCCCCGGCCAGCGAGCTGTTCCCGCGCTTCGATACCGCAGCGATCAGCCTCGGTGCGCTTTCGCCCGAGGCGCATGAAGCACTGGCCATTGCGATGAACCGCCTCGGTGGCCGCAGCAATTCCGGCGAAGGTGGCGAAGACCCGGCACGCTATGGCACCGACAAGCGCAGCAAGATCAAGCAGGTGGCGTCCGGCCGCTTCGGCGTCACCGCCGAATACCTGGTCAATGCCGAAGTGCTGCAGATCAAGGTCGCGCAGGGCGCCAAGCCCGGTGAAGGCGGCCAGCTGCCCGGGCACAAGGTCAATGAACTGATCGCACGGCTGCGTTATGCGCGGCCGGGAATCGGCCTGATCTCGCCGCCGCCGCACCACGACATCTACTCCATCGAAGACCTGGCGCAGCTGATCTACGACCTCAAGCAGGTCAATCCGACCGCGCTGGTGTCGGTGAAGCTGGTCAGCCATGCCGGCGTCGGTACGATCGCTGCCGGCGTGGTCAAGGCCGGCGCCGACCTCATCACCATTTCCGGCCACGACGGCGGTACCGGCGCGTCGCCGGTCAGCTCGATCCGTTATGCCGGCGTGCCGTGGGAACTGGGCATCGCCGAGGCGCACCAGGCGCTGGTGGCCAACGACCTGCGCGGGCGCACCCTGCTGCAGACCGACGGCGGCCTGAAGACCGGCCTGGATGTGGTCAAAGCCGCGCTGCTGGGCGCGGACAGCTTCGGTTTCGGCACCGCGCCGATGATCGTGCTGGGCTGCAAGTACCTGCGCATCTGCCACCTCAACAACTGCGCCACCGGCGTGGCCACCCAGGACGAGCGCCTGCGCGAGAACCACTTCACCGGCCAGCCCGAGCGCGTGGAGAACTTCTTCCGCCTGCTGGCCGAGGAAGTGCGCGGTTGGCTGTCGGTGCTGGGTGCACGTTCGCTGCAGGAGATCGTCGGCCGTACCGACCTGCTGCGCCAGCTTGAGGTCTCGCCACGCGAGGACGTGCGCGTGGATCTGTCGCGGCTGCTGGCCGACGCCAGTTACCGGGGCAGCCACTGCGCCGCACAGCGCCTGTACGAATCACCGGACAGCCTGGCCACGCAGATGGATGGCCTGCTGGCTGAAGCCATCGAGCACAAGCGCGGCGGCGAACACCGCTTCCTGATCCACAACACCGACCGCAGCATCGGCACCCGCCTGGCCGGCGCCGTGGCGCGCGCGCACGGCAACCAGGGCATGGCCGAATCGCCGCTGGAACTGCGCTTCCGTGGCAGCGCCGGGCAGAGCTTCGGTGCCTTCAACGTCGGCGGCCTGCACCTGGAAGTGGAAGGTGAAGCCAACGACTACGTCGGCAAGGGTATGGCCGGTGGCCGCCTGGTGGTGCGTCCGCCGCGTGGCGCACGCTTCGAGGCACGCAGCACCGCGATCATCGGCAACACCTGCCTGTACGGCGCCACCGGTGGCGAGCTGTTCGCCGCTGGCCGTGCCGGTGAACGTTTCGCCGTGCGCAACTCCGGCGCACTGGCGGTGGTGGAAGGCGCAGGCGATCACTGCTGCGAGTACATGACCGACGGCGTGGTGCTGGTGCTGGGCAAGGTCGGCCTCAACTTCGGCGCCGGCTTCACCGGCGGCCTGGCCTACGTGCTGGACGTGGACCGCGATTTCGTCGACCGCTACAACCACGAGCTGATCGACATCCATCGCGTATCCGCCGAAGGTTTCGAGAACTACCGCCAGCACCTGCACCGCCTGATCGGCCGTCATCGCGAGCTGACCGGCAGCATCTGGGCGCAGCAGATCATGGATGAGTTCCGCGATTACATCGGCAAATTCTGGCTGGTCAAACCCAAGGCCGCCAGCATCGAGTCGCTGACCGAAACCCTGCGCCGCGCCGCGTAATGCAAGGGGCGCCGCCCGCATCCGGCGCCCCGGTCTCCCCACCGCTGTAATGCCGGCCGCTGGCCGGCATCCGGAAAACACCACAGAGCCCGCCATGAGCCGCAAGCACGCCTTCCAGTTCCTCGACCTGCCCCGGACCATGCCGCAGCGCATCCCGGTCGAACTGCGCACCTCCGGCGACTGGGGTGAGCTGTACGGAAAGTTCGGCAAGGAAGATGCGCAGTACCAGGCCGGCCGCTGCCTGGACTGCGGCAACCCCTACTGCAGCTGGAAGTGCCCGGTGCACAACGCCATCCCGCAATGGCTGCAGCTGGTGCAGGAGAACCGCATCCATGAAGCGGCCACGCTGTGCCACAGCACCAACCCGCTGCCGGAAGTGTGCGGCCGGGTGTGCCCGCAGGATCGCCTGTGCGAAGGCAGCTGCACGCTGGAGGAGTTTGGCGCGGTCACCATCGGCGCGGTGGAGAAGTACATCGTCGACACCGCACTGGCCACCGGCTGGCGGCCGGACATGACGGCGGTGCAGCCCACCGGCCACACGGTGGCCGTGATCGGTGCCGGCCCGGCAGGCCTGGCCTGTGCCGACCGCCTGGCGCATGCCGGCATCACCGCGGTAGTCTACGACCGTTACGAACAGGTCGGTGGCCTGCTGCAGTTCGGCATCCCCAGTTTCAAGCTGGACAAGGACGTGATCCGCCGCCGCCGCGACGTGCTCGAAGGCATGGGCGTGCAGTTCCGCCTGGGCGTGGAGATCGGCCGCGACATCAGCCTGCAGCAGCTGCTGGACACCCACGATGCGGTGTTTGTCGGTACCGGCGCGTATCGCTACACCGATGGTGGCCTCGACGGCCAGGACCTGAAGGGCGTGCTGCCGGCGCTGCCGTTCCTGGTGCAGAACAGCCGCATCGTCGGCGGCGATGATCCGCAGGGCCGGCCGATCGCCGGCTGGGAAGACCAGATCACCCTGCCCGACCTCAATGGCAAGCGCGTGGTGGTCCTCGGTGGTGGCGATACCGGCATGGACTGCGTGCGCAGTGCGGTGCGTCTGGGCGCGGCCAAGGTCACCTGCGCCTACCGCCGCGACGAGGCCAACATGCCGGGCAGCGCGCGCGAAGTGGCCAATGCACGCGAGGAAGGCGTGCGCTTCCTGTTCAACCGCCAGCCGCTGTCGATCGAAGCCGGCGCCGATGACGAAGTGATCGGGGTTACCGTCATCGAGACGCGCTTGGGCGAGCCCGATGCCAACGGCCGCCAGAACGCAGTGCAGATCGAGGGCAGCGAGTCGCTGCTGGAAGCGGACGTGGTGATCATCGCGTTCGGCTTCTCGCCCAGCGTGCCGTCGTGGCTGGCCGAGCACGGCGTGGAAGGCCAGGCCAATGGCCGCATCCTTGCTGGAGGCAAGGGCAAGCTGCCCTTCCAGACCGCCCATCCGCGCCTGTTCGCCGGTGGCGACGCGGTGCGGGGTGCCGACCTGGTGGTGACCGCGGTGGCCGAAGGTCGCGACGCTGCCGCCAGCATCGCCCGGCTACTGGCGCACTGACAGACCGGCCAGCGGTGTCAGCACCGCGGCGAGCGTGGCGTGCAGTGCGTCGCGCTCGACCGGCTTGGCGATGAAACGATCGATGCCAGCGTCGAGGCAGGCCTGACGGGTACTGTCGAGCACGCTGGCGGTCAACGCGACGATCGGCACCTGCGCCGCGTCGGCCCGTGGATCGGCGCGGATCGCGCGGGCCAACGCAAAGCCGTCCATGCCCGGCATGTGGCAATCGGTGATGACCAGCGCGAAGCGGTGTGCCTGCCACGCCTGCCATGCCTGCTCGCCGTTGGCGGTGGCATGCACCTGCAGTCCCAGCTCCTGCAGGCGCTGGACCAGCAGCTGCAGGTTGGTGGGATGGTCTTCGGCAACCAGTACCCGTACCGGCGGCAACGCTGGCAAGCCAGCCGCACCGCCAGGATGCTCCGCCAATGGCGCCTCGCAGGCCGGCAGGTACAGGTCCAGCCACACCGTGGTGCCCGCGCCCGGCGTGCTGCACAGGTGCAGTTGCCCGCCCATCGACGCCGCCAGCTCACGGCAGATCGCCAGGCCCAGGCCGCTGCCACCGAAGCGCCGGGTGGTGGACGCTTCGGCCTGGGTAAACGCTGCGAACACCGCCCGCTGGCGCTCCCGGCTGATGCCCACGCCGGTATCGGTCACCTGCAGCCGCAGCTGCTGGCCCTGCTCATGCTGCTGCAGCACCCGCACCTGCAGGTCCACCCCACCCTGCAGGGTGAACTTCAGCGCATTGCCCGCCAGGTTGAACAGGATCTGGCGCAGGCGCAGCGCGTCGGCCAACGATCCCCGCTGCAACGCGGGATCCACCTCGCAGCGCAGGTGCAGCCCCTTGCTTGCCGCCACCGGCACCAGCAGGCGCTGCACCCCGCGCAGCAGCTCGGCCAAGTCGGTGGGCAGGCACTGCGGTGGCTGCGGGCCGGACTGCAGGCGTTGGCTGTGCAGCACGTCATCGAGGATCTGGCGCAGCATCTGCGCGGCATCATCGATGGTCGCCAGCACCTGGCGCTGGCGCGTATCCAGTGCGCTGCTGCCGAAGCACTCCAGCATTCCCAGCAAGGTGCTCATCGGCGTGCGGATCTCGTGGCTCATGGTGGCCAGGAAATGGGCCTTCGCGGCGGCATCCTGCTCCGCGTCACGCCGGGCATCGTTCAGTGCCTGCGTACGTGCGCGCGCCTCGGTCACGTCCATCCAGTATCCGCTCCATTCCACGCCGCTGTCGCTGCAGGCAATCGGCCGCCCGTGCGAACGTACCCAGCGCCAGCCGTTGGGGCCGCGCGTGCGGAAAGTGATGTCGATGGGCCCGCGCACCAGTGCGGCGGCATCAACGCAGGCCAGCACCGAGCGGCGGTCCTGTGGATGGACTGCGGCCAGCAGGCTTCCATGGTCCACCCGCGCGGTGTCCACGCTGATCCCGAACAGGGCATGCACGTCGCCGGCGATGTGGGGAACGCTGTACTCGCCGGCACTGCTGCGCCGCGCCTGGTACACCACCGCCGGCAGGTTGGCGGTGACCTCCTGCAGGCGCTGTTCCAGCGCCTGCCTGCGCAGGCCTTCGCGGTGCAGCCGCCAGTAGCCGAACGCATACACCAGGCACAGTGTCAGCAGCACCAGCAGCACGGCGATCGACCCGCGCAGGGGCGACACCGGCGCGAGGCCACGGCGAGGGGATGTCGAGATCCAGTGGGCCCGCAACGCCTCGCGCTGCTCCGGCGCCATGCCTGCCTGCAGCTGGTTGAAGCGGACCACCAGATGCGCGCACGCCGGCAGCGTGGCCAGGACCAGTGCGTCGCTGAAGCCGGCCGGCGCCGCCACGTCCAGCGCGCCGCCCGGCTGATTGCGCAGCGTGGCTTCCACGTTCACGAGGTTGCCCACCACCGCATCGATCTGACCGCTGATCAGCAGCTGCAATGCCTCGTCCAGCGCCGCCACCTGCAGCAGCGGCACGTCCGCGCCGGCTTCCTCCAGCCTGCTGGCAAGCGGCACGATGTCGGGGCTGGCCACGCCGCGACCGTGCAGTCCGCCCAGGCCGATGATCGGCGGCGCGTCGGGGCGTCGCACGATCACCTGCGGCACCTGCAGGTAGGGCACGCTGGCCACCCAGCCTTTCGGCTTCTGCGCGCGCGGCCAGCCGAGCACGGCGTGGGTCCCGGCCGGGAGCGCGGCGGCGGCCAGCGCCGTCGCCGCGACCGGTGTGGCGCGCAGCGTGGGGTATTGCTCCTGCAGCAGCGCCAGGTAGTCGGCCACCAGGCCGTGTGGCTGGTCGTCCTGACTGGACGACAACGGTGCACGATCGGCGGGATAGGCAAGCAGGATGGGACCTTCGCACTGCCCGGCCCAGGCCGGCGCCGACAACAGCGACAGGGCGACGATGCGGGCCAGGCGGCCAGCGACATTCACGGTGGACATCCTCATGTCGCAGCAGGGGCGTGGCCGCATTGCGATACGACCTCCTGCCACGCTAGCGACGCATTTCCCAGCAACAATGAGGAAATGTGTAAAACCCTCCGAAACCGCCAATAGCGACATACACTGCCGCTTCTACCGATCCCGGAGCTTTCGATGCGCATCGGCCTGGCCGCCAACCGTCTCCATCATCACGACGCGCGCGCGGCACTGTTCCGCTGGTTGCGCGCCAGCGAACCCGGGCTGCGCGAACTGGGCGTGACCCTGTGTGCGGTCGGCCGTACCCACGATGCGATCCAGCGCAACGGTTTCCTTGCCGGTTACGACGGCCTGCAGCGCTATCCGTACGGTCGCGAAGGCGGGTTGATGAAGCTGGTGGCCGAAGTGGTGGGCATGGGCGCCGAGCGCACGCTGGACGGTGCGGTCTACCTGATGGATCCGGTCGACCCCTCCTCGGTGTTCCCCGAGGCGACCGCGCTCAAGCGCCAGTGCGTTATCCACGGCAAGCCGTTCATTTCCACCGTGGCCACCGCCCGCGACTGGATCGAGGTGGAGCGCGTCCATGCGGGCCTGGCTGCCGATGCCGGCGCCGACGACCTGCATGCGTTCGAAGGGCAGACGCTGGCGTTGATCGCGCACGATGCGATGAAGCCGGCGATGCTGGCGTTCGCCGACGAACACTTCGACGTGCTGGCGCGCTTCGGCGAACGCGTGGCTACCGGCACCACCGGCCAGCGCTTGAATAAGCTGGCCTGGAGCCGCGGCTGGCCCGCGGATACGGCGTGGGTGACGCGCTACCAGAGTGGCCCGATGGGCGGAGATGCGCAGATTGCCGACCGCGTGCTGGAAGGCCGTTGCCAGCGCGCGATCTTCTTCGAGGATCCGCATGTGGCGCGCCAGCACGAGGCGGACATCCAGCTGCTGGAGCGGGCGGTGACCACGGTGACCGATCAGGCGGTGTGCATCACCGCTCCGCGGGTGGCGGCGCGGTGGGCGGAGGCGGCGGCATTGCGCGTGGGTCGATGAGGTTTTCGGCCAACGGCTGAGCCCCTCGTGGTGGCCGTTCAAATCAAAAGCCGTGGTTGGCCGGGCGGGGTGGATTGCGCAGGGGTCGCTGCAAGTACGTCCATGTAAGCTCGGTCGCCGCATCCATGCGGCTCACGCCCCTGCGCAACCCACCCCGC
>NZ_JBHZOP010000085.1:0-26926 GCF_042787595.1 Stenotrophomonas sp. YIM B13575
TGTAGCGGTGAATGTGACCCGGTAGCGCCGGGCCATGCCCGGCGAGCACGCGGCGCGGCTTGCCATCGGTGCGGCATGTGCAAAGAGCCGCCGGGCATGACCCGGCGCTACCGTCGGCGCCGCAGGCCGGGTCGGGATTTCGTACACTTCCAGCCCTTGTTTCCCCACAGCCCAGGCCGATGCAACCGAACACCAAGCTGCCCAAGGTCGGTACCACGATCTTCACCGTGATGTCCCAGCTCGCCGCCGAACATGGCGCGGTCAATCTCGGCCAGGGCTTCCCGGATTTCTCTGCGCCGCAGCGCCTGATCGACGAAACCAGCAAGGCGATGGCCGCCGGCCTGAACCAGTACCCGCCGATGACCGGGGTGGCACCGCTGCGCCTGGCCATCGCGCAGAAGTCACTGGACCTGTACGGCGCACAGGTCGATCCGGACACCGAGATCACCGTCACCAGCGGCGCCACCGAGGCGATCTTCAACGCCATCCACGCCGTGGTGCGTGCCGGTGAGGAAGTGATCGTGCTCGACCCGGCCTACGACTGCTACGAACCGGCGATCGAACTGGCCGGTGCCACTGCAGTGCATGTGCCGCTCGACCCGCAGACCTTTGCGGTGGACTGGGACCGCGTGCGTGCGGCGATCACCCCGCGCACCCGCCTGCTGATGGTCAACACCCCGCACAACCCGTCCGGCGCGATGCTGGACGAAGCGGACATGCAGGCGCTGGCCGATGTGCTGCGCGGCACGCAGATCTACCTGATTTCCGATGAGGTGTACGAGCACATCATCTACGACGGTCGCCGTCATGAATCGGCACTGCGCTACCCGGAGCTGCGCGAGCGCACCTTCGTCATCTCCAGCTTCGGCAAGACCTACCACTGCACCGGCTGGAAGATCGGCTATGCGGTGGCGCCGCCGGCGATGACCGCTGAATTCCGCAAGGTGCACCAGTACAACACCTTCACCAGCTTCGGCCCGGCGCAGTACGGTTTTGCCGCGATGATCCGCGACGAACCGCAGCATCACCTGGAACTGGGCGCGTTCTATGAAGCCAAGCGCGACCGCTTCCGCGAGCAGCTGGCTGGCACCCGCCTGAAGGCGCTGCCGGTGCCGGGCGGCTACTTCCAGCTGGTCGACTATTCGGCCATCAGCGACCTGCCGGACCACGAGTTCGTGAAGTGGCTGACCATCGAGAAGGGCGTCACCGCCATCCCGCTGTCGCCGTTCTACGAAACCGCGCCGGCCGGCCAGCGGTTGGTGCGCCTGTGCTTCGCCAAGAACGAGGCCACCCTGGACGCGGCGATCGAACGCCTGCGCCTGCTGTGAGCGGAGAAGACAGCATGCAGGACCTGCGCATTTCCCTCGTCCAGGGCGACACCCGCTGGCACGACCCGGCCGGCAACCGTGAGTACTACGGTGCGCTGCTGGCGCCGCTGGCCGGGACCACCGATCTGGTGATCCTGCCGGAAACCTTCACCAGTGGCTTTTCCAACGAGGCCATCGCCCAGGCCGAAGGCATGGACGGCCCGACCGTGGCCTGGGTGCGCGAACAGGCCAAGGCCCTGAACGCGGCGGTGATCGGCAGCGTGCAGCTGCGCGATGGCGAGGGCGTCTACAACCGCCTGCTGTTCGCCACCCCCGATGGTGACCTGCAGTACTACGACAAGCGCCACCTGTTCCGTTACGGCGGCGAGCACGAGCGCTATGCCGCCGGCCGCGACCGCCTGTGCGTGGAATGGAAAGGCTGGCGGATCAATCCGCAGGTCTGCTACGACCTGCGTTTCCCGGTGTTCTGCCGCAACCGCTACAACGTCGAGCGTGTTGAACAACTGGACTTCGACCTGCAGATCTTCGTCGCCAACTGGCCGTCGGCGCGCGCCTATGCGTGGAAGACCCTGCTGCGCGCGCGGGCGATCGAGAACCTGTGCTTCGTCGCCGCAGTCAACCGCGTGGGCGTGGATGGCAACCAGCTGCATTACGCCGGCGACAGCGCGGTCATCGACTTCCTCGGCCAGCCGCAGGTGGAGATCCGCGAGCGGCAGCAGGTGGTGACCACCACCATTTCCGCCGAAGCGCTGGCTTCGCACCGTGCACGCTTCCCGGCGATGCTCGATGCCGACGCCTTCCATCTGGATGTGCAGGCCTGATACGGCGGCTGAACGCCTGCCGCCTCACCGCGCGCGCCTGCATCCAACGTGCACGCGCGCGCTGCTAGATTCGCCCACATTCCGACCGATGTGGACGTGTTGCCGATGAATACCAAGCCCTTTGCCCTGCTGCTGGCGCTGGCCGCCGCGTCGCTGGCCCCGACCGCTCAGGCCGGCGGCAACCTCGATTGCCAGCTGCGCTACAACCTGTCGGGCTGGTCGCTGATCTACAAGACCGCCTCGGGCAACGGCACCATCCACTGCACCAACGGCGCCAGCATGCCGGTGCGGATCCAGCTGAAGGGCGGCGGCCTGACCGTCGGCAAGTCGAAGATCACCGATGGCCGTGGCAGCTTCACCGGCGCCAGCAGCGTCGGCGAGCTGCTGGGCACCTACGCCTCGGTCGGTGCACACGCCGGTGCGGTGAAGTCCAGCAACGCGCAGGTGATGACCAAGGGCGATATCTCGCTGGCCCTGTCCGGCACCGGCAAGGGCTGGGACCTGGGCGTCGACGGCGCGGCGTTCACCATTAGCCGGCGTTGACTTAAAAAAGGGGACGGAGGAGATCCGTCCCCTTTTTGCGTCAGACGCCGTCGGTATTGGTGCGCACGATCAGCTTCCAGCGGATGTCGCCCTGGTGAGGCGAGTGCTGGTGATGGGATTGGGGCGGGAACGGGTCGTTCTTGTTGCACGTCACTTCACGCTTGCAGCCCTTGCAGCGATAGATGCCCGAGACCTGAACCTTCTCGGCCGGGCCGTAGGTGTCAGTCCATACCTGTGTGGCCTTCTCTGCCTGCAGGTGCGCTGCTTCGGTGTACCACGCCATCGTCATTCCCTCATGTTGTTGATGAGGCTTCACGATAGTGATCCGCCGCGCCGCTCGCGTCGACCTGTGGCACGAATTGCACGTTTTCAAACAATTCCCAAGCGCGCTCCACTACGCAGAAACCCCGGCCGTGGCCGGGGTTTTCCGTGTGTCGCACCGTCAAGGACGGCTTACTGCTGGGCCAGCAACCAGGCCAGGGTGCCGCGGTGCGGCTTGGGCAGGGTGGCTACAGCGTTGAACATCGTGCGCGAGGCCCAGCATACGTCAGCCGGTGCGGCGGTTTCCATGTGCGGCATGATGGCCATGGCGCGGGATCGCACCGCATCGCTGGGCAGGCTGGCCATGAAGGCTTCCGAAGCTGCCTGGATCTGCGCTTCGCTGATCTTGCTCGGCGGGCGTTGTTCCAGCTCGGCGATGCCGGCCTGGTAGCTCATCTCGAACCAGGCGTCGATATCTGCAGGCGGGAGTTTTTCAAGCTGGGCGAAGAACAATGTGCTCAGCTGAGCCACTTCGGCAGCGGTGGTCGCACGGGAAATCCGCGCGCAGTCCTCCACCGGCATGGCGTGCAGGACGCTTGCCATGACCTTGGCGCGTTGCTCCAGGCGCTGCGGTGGCAATCGCGTAATGCCGTCGAGGGTCAGCTGAGCGCCGACCTGTAGTGCTTTATCCTTGCTGCCGGCCTGCTTGATGCGCTCCGTATAGCGCGGATCCACGATCAGCCGGCGCACCATCCGGTCCGTGGGGGCGTACAGCGGGGAAGATTTCGGCCACGGGTTCTGTGTGGCGGCCAGTTCCTGCTTAAGGCGGTTGGCGGCGCGTTCGCAGCCACCCGCCACCAGCATCAGGGCCAGCAGGGCGCCCATGCGGGCGCCCAGAGACAACATCCGTGTCATCGATCGTTCCATCCTGGTTGGGTTGGATCAGCCGCCGCGCGGGCCACTGCGACGCGGGCCACCCGGGCCACGGTTGCCGCCGGGGCCACCCGGGCCGCGGTTGCCACCCGGGCCACCGGGACCACGGTTGCCACCGGGACCACCCGGACCGCGGTTGCCACCCGGACCACCCGGGCCACGGTTACCGCCCGGACGTGCATTCGCATTGCCGCCCGGACGACCGTTGCCGGCCGGACGCGAGGTGCCGTACGGACTGAAGCCCGGATTGGCGTGGTCGGACGGGAAGCTCGGGGCATTGCCCGGATGGCCGTACGGGTGCTTGTTGCCCTGGCCCTGCGAGCGGTTGCCCGCACCGGCCGGACGACCCTGGCCGCCGGCGCCACCGCGTCCTTCGCCACCGTAGCCGCCGCGACCTTCACCGCCGTAGCCACCACGACCCTGGCCGCCACCGGCGCCTGCACCCGGACCCTTCGGCTTGCCGTACGGACGGCCCTGGCCGCCGGCACCTGCACCTGCGCCCGGACCACGGGCACCCGGGCCACGTGTACCTGGACCGGCATTGCGGTGGCCGCTCGGGCCGGTGCTGACGCCATCCGGCACGTACCAGGTACGGAATGCGGCCGGATTGCCTTCCGGCAGCGAACGGTCGTTCTTCGGCGCGCGCTGCTTGAACGGGCGCTGCGACTGCTTGGCTGCGGCTTCACCGCTGACCGTCAGGCCGCCCTTGAAACCACCGCCACCCTTGCCGCCGCGACCGCGGCCGCGATCTTCGCGCACGTTGTCGAAACGACGCAGTTCGCGACCTTCATCGGCGGTGTTGTGACCGTTGACGTAGGCGTTGCCGCGGCCACCTTCGCGCACGCGCACGGTGGTCTTGGCGGCACGACGCTGGCCGATCACCGGCTGCAGGGTCAGGGCCGACGGCGCGCCTTCTTCCAGCTTCAGTTCGGCGCGCAGCGCTTCGACCTGGCTGCCCGGCAGTTCGACGGACTGGCCGCGGGCCAGTTCGCGCGGCAGGCTGACCTTGCCGTAGCGGGTGCGCTTGAGGCGGCTGACCTGGCAGCCCTGCGATTCCCACAGGCGGCGCACTTCGCGGTTGCGGCCTTCCTTCACCACGACGCGGAACCAGTCGTGCGAATCGGTACCGCCGATGCGTTCGATCTCATCGAACTTGGCCGGGCCATCTTCCAGCGCGACACCACGGGTGAGGCGGTCGACGACGGCGTCAGGCACCTTGTCCTCGCCTTCCGGGGCACGCACGCGCACCACGTACTCGCGCTCGACCTCGAACGAGGGGTGCATCATGGCGTTGGCCAGCTCACCGTCGGTGGTCGCCAGCAGCAGGCCGGTGGTGTTGATGTCCAGGCGGCCGACGGCGATCCAGCGGGCACCCTTCAGCGCCGGCAGGGATTCGAACACGGTCGGGCGACCTTCGGGGTCTTCGCGGGTGGTCACTTCGCCTTCCGGCTTGTTGTAGACCAGCACGCGCGAGGGCTCGGCCAGCGCGGTGGCGACGAAGCCGCGACCGTCGAGCTCGATCTTGTCGCCGCTCTTGACCGACATGCCGGTCTGCGCGACTTCACCGTTGACCTTGACCAGGCCTTCGGCGATGCGCTGTTCCAGCGCACGACGCGAGCCGAGGCCGGCCTGGGCCAGGACCTTGTGCAGGCGTTCTTCCAGCTTGAACTGTTCGGACGTGGCTTCGCGCTTGAGCGAAAGCTTGTTCAACGAGGGCTTGCGGGGGGTGTCACTCATCAGTTTTGCTCCGGCCGACGGTTTCGAGGTCGGCCTCTGGTTCGGAATCGGCTTGGTCAACAGCCACGGTCGTCTTCGCGACGGCGTTGTCTTCGCGTTCGTTCACTGTCACCGCGCGCTCGCCCGGCGCGGAATCGGGGTGCCCATCATCGGAGGGCGAAGGTGCTTGCTCATCGTCGGCCGCCGCAGGGAATGCGTCGGCAGAATCGGGGGTGTCGCCGGCGGTCATGCCGGTGTCGTCATTTGCAGCGGCGTCCGGGTCGGCGCTCACGTCCGGGCCGTCGGCACTGGCGACCGGCGGTGCGTCGCGATCCAGCGCCAGCTGCGGTTCCAGGTCGCCCAGGTCCTTCAGCTCGGAAAGGGGCGGCAGTTCGTCCAGGCGTTTCAGCCCGAAGTAGTCCAGGAAGCCCTTGGTGGTGCCGAACAGGGCCGGCTTGCCGGGTACGTCGCGGTGGCCGACCACGCGGATCCACTCGCGCTCTTCCAGCGCCTGGATGATGTTGCTGCTGACCGCCACGCCGCGCACCTGCTCGATCTCGCCACGGGTGATCGGTTGCCGGTAGGCGATCAGTGCCAGCGTTTCCAGGGTGGCGCGGGTATAGCGGGTCTTGCGTTCGGTCCACAGCCGGCTGATCCAGCCATGTACTTCAGCGGTCACCTGGTAGCGGAAGCCGGAGGCCACCTCCACCAGTTCCACGCCACGGTCCTGACAGCCTTCGCGCAGCCGTTCCAGCGCACGTTCGATGCTGCCCGGCGGAGCCGGCTCATCTTCCGGGAACAGGTCCTTCAGCTGGGCCAGGGTAAGCGGCTGGCTGGAGGCCAGCAGCGCACCTTCGACAATGCGGTTGATCAGCGTTTGATCCATCGGCAGTCAGCGCTCACTCGTTTTCATTGGCGGCGTCGTTGTCGTCGAATTCGCTGCTGAACTGCAGCGGGGCATTGGTGTTGCCGGCGGCCAGGGACTTCACGTAGATCGGCGCCAGCGGTTCTTCCTGCACGAGGTCCAGCAGCTGCTCCTTGGCCAGTTCCAGCACCGCCAGGAACGTGACCAGCACGCCCAGCTTGCCTTCTTCGGCGGTGAACAGGTTTTCAAAACGATAGAACCTGCCGTCTTCAAGCCGTCCCAGCACTTCGCCCATACGCTGCCGGACACTCAGTGCCTCGCGCTTGATCGCGTGGCCGGTGAACAGCTCGGCGCGCTTGAGCACGTCGTGCAGCGCCATCAGCATTTCCTTCAGGTCCACCGGCGGCGGCAGCTTCACTGCGGCGCGCTCGGGCATGAAGGCATGCGCCACGGTGGTATCGCGGTCCTGCCGGGGCAGGGCGTCGATATCCTCGGCAGCCTGCTTGAAGCGTTCGTACTCCTGCAGCCGTCGCACCAGCTCCGCACGCGGATCGGCTTCCTCGCCCTCCACGCTGGGGGGGCGGGGCAGCAGCATGCGCGACTTCACTTCCGCCAGGATCGCCGCCATCACCAGGTACTCGGCGGCAAGCTCGAAGCGCAGCTCGCGCATCACGGTGATGTATTCCACGTACTGCCGGGTGATCTCGGCCACGGGGATGTCCAGCACGTCCAGGTTCTGCCGGCGGATCAGGTACAGCAGCAGGTCCAGCGGTCCTTCAAAGGCGTCCAGGATGACTTCCAGCGCATCCGGCGGGATGTACAGGTCCTGCGGAATCTGCAGGACCGGTTGCCCATGCACCACGGCCAGCGGCATTTCCTGCTGCTGGGGGGCGGGCGGCCGGGTTGGCGTGTTCGCGTCGAGCGCGAGTTCGGAAGTCATCTAATGGAGATCAGGATTGCAACGGACCAGTCGCGGCAGCTGGCACACCGGGCAACTGCCACGGACCGCCAGGACACCAGGCACGCCTGTCTCGGCGCGGTTCCACACATCAAACAACAGGACGCTCCGCAGGACACGGCAGCGACAGGACTACGGGAGGTCGTCTACGGGGCCCGGTCGTGTGGACCGGTTCGAAGCAGCGGGTCGGTCGTCGGGGGCTGCGTTGGCCGCAAAAACCGACGGGCTGCTGCATCCAGCCACGTGCAATGGTTGCTAGGGTAAGCCTTTGCCGCGCCAGTGTCCAGCCGAGGCCGGGCAGGGGGCGGGATTGGCTAGAATCGCTTCACCAGCAACGCGAGCGAGGAAATGCCGGTGTGGTATGTGATTGAAGGTTACGACGGCCAGGATGTACTGGCCCAGCGGCTGCAGGCGCGGCCCGAGCACCTGGCGCGGTTGACCGCACTGCGCGATGAAGGCCGCCTGCTTCTGGCGGGGCCGTGTCCGGCGATCGACAGCGAAGACCCGGGCCCGGCAGGGTTCAGTGGCTCGGTGGTGATTGCCAGCTTCGACTCGCTGCCGCAGGCCCAGGCCTGGGCCGATGCCGACCCCTACGTCGCCGCAGGCGTCTACGTGCGGGTGCAGGTGCGTCCGTTCCGCAAGGTGCTGCCGTGAACGCGAAACGCATCGAGCAGATTCGTGATGCGCTGCAGCAAGCGCTGGCCCCCAGCGTGCTTGAGATCGAAGACGACAGCCATCGCCATGCAGGCCACGCTGGAGCGCGCGATGGTCGCGGCCATTTCAACGTGCACGTGGTCAGCGAGCGCTTCGCGGGACTGGCCCCGCTGGCCCGTCATCGCGCGGTCTACGCAGCGCTGGGCACGCTGATGGAAACCGACATCCACGCGTTGTCCATCCGCGCACATACCCCGTCAGAGCAGGGCTGAAACCCTGTCCCGAGCTGTCCTGGCAGGTCCGTTGGGGACCTGCCAAGGACAGATTCCTGTGTCCGTTTAGGGACATTCGCCTAACGGACTGTTTACAAGCGCAGATGGAAACGCTTACATTCCGCGCCATTGCTGGTGGATCCAAGCCGTGGAGGGCGGCTTCGTGAACAAAGCAGCCATAACAATCAAAGACGTCGCCCGTGAAGCCAAGGTCTCTGTGGCCACGGTTTCGCGCGCGCTCAACGGGCATGAAAATGTCGCCGAACCGGTCCGCCAGCTTGTGCTGGAGGTGGCCGCACGGCTGCGTTACACCCCGCACGCCGCTGCCCGCAGCCTGAGCAGCCGCCGCACCAATACGGTGGGCGTGGTGCTTCCAGACCTGTACGGCGAATTCTTCTCCGAACTGATGCGCGGCATCGACAACGTCGCCCGCAGCCGGCGCCAGCACCTGCTGGTGTCGAGCTATCACGGCGACCAGGAGCAGCAGGGCGCAGCCCTGCGCGCCATGCGCGGCCGGGTCGACGGTCTGCTGGTGCTCTCGCCCTATGCGGAGAGCCCGGGGTTCCTGACTGACAACCTGCCGCAGGCGTTGCCGACGGTACTCATCAACACCTACCTGCCTGGGCAGGACCATCCGGTGTTGAGCATCGATGACCATGCCGGGGCGATGGCGATGACCCGCCACCTGCTCGACGTCGGTCATCGGCGCATTGCATTCATTTCTGGCCCGGACCTCAACTTCGACGCGCGTGAGCGCCTGCGCGGCTTCCGTGATGCGCTGGCGGCTTTTGGCGGTGGCGCCGAGGGGATCGAGTTGCCCGGTGATTTCGACGAAGCTTCCGGCCATCGCGCCGGTCAGGAGTTGCTGGCAGCCGGCACGCTGCCCGATGCCGTATTCGCCGCCAACGACATGATGGCCCTGGGTTGCCTGTATGCCTTCGCGCAGGCAGGTGTCCATGTGCCCTCCGATGTCGCCCTGGCCGGTTTCGATGACATTCCGCTTGCGCGTTTCGTCCACCCGTCGCTGACCACCATGCAGGTCAGCATCGCCGAGCTGGGCGATCGGGCGATGTCGCGTTTGTTGCAGTTGATGGACGGCACCTCCACGGATGGGACAGGTGACAAACAGACCCTGGTCCCGCGCCTGATTGTTCGCGATTCCACCACTCCGCCATCCGGCCATTGAAGCCAGAGGCGTTCCTTCTTTTTTGATTGATCGCAGGTGCCGCGCAAGCGGTCACCGCCACCCGGAGATTGAGTTGATGATGCATTCCACGATCCGCACGCCGGCGCGCCGGCTGCTGAGCACCGCCCTGGTCAGCTGCCTGATGCTGGCCGCCGCCCCGAACGTCATGGCGCAGTCGGCCAACGCCAGCCTGCGTGGCCAGGTGTCCGGCGCGCAGGCCGGTGCCGAAGTCACCGCCACCAACATCGCCACCGGTACCGTGCGTCGCGGCACCGTGCGCGCCGACGGCAGCTATTCGCTGATGGGCCTGGACCCGGGCACCTATGACGTGGTGGCCAACGGCCAGACCCAGAAGGTCACCGTCACCGTCGCCTCGACCTCGACGCTCAACTTCGCTGGCGCCGCCGCCGGTGGCACCGGTACGACCGCCGCCACCAACCTGGACACCGTCAACGTCGTCGCGCCGACCCTGCTGCAGGAAGTGCGCACCTCCGAAGTCGGCAAGACCGTCAGCCTGCAGCAGATCCAGACCACCCCGCAGGTGTCGCGCAACTTCCTGGAGTTCGCCGACGCGGTGCCGGGCCTGATCTTCACCCGTGATGCCAAGGGCAACACCTCGCTGCGCGGCGGTGCCACCAATTCCGACGGTACCAACGTCTACATCGACGGCGTGGGCCAGAAGAGCTACGTCAAGGGCGGCGGCGTGGCCGGCCAGTCCGGCAGCGCCGGCAACCCGTTCCCGCAGCTGGCCATCGGCGAATACAAGGTCATCAGCGGCAATTACAAGGCCGAGTACGGTCAGGTGTCGAGCGCCGCAGTGACCGCTGCCACCAAGTCCGGTACCAATGAATTCAAGGGTGAGGCGTTCTACCGCTACACCGATGAGGACATGCGCGCCAAGACCCCGGCCGAGCGCCAGGGCGGCAAGGACAAGATGGTCTCGGCCGAGAAGGAATACGGTTTCGCCCTGGGCGGCCCGATCATCCAGGACAAGGCCCACTTCTTCGTGACCTATGAAGCCAAGCGCTTCGACCTGCCGGTCACCATCGCGCCGGACGGCGCGGTCACCGGTGCTGCCGGCCTGCTGCCGCCGGCAGGCGCCGCCGGCCTGGGCCCGGCCAGCCAGCCGTTCCAGCAGGATCTGATCTTCGGCAAGATCGACTTCGAGCCGACCGACAACGATCGCATCGAACTGACCTTCCAGGACCGCGATGAAACCCAGTCGCAGTTCAGTGGCCAGACCTCGCCGGAAGCCGGCCGTGAAGTGGTCAACACCGACCGTCGTTACGCCCTGCGCTGGAACCACAGCGGCGAGCGTTACTACAACGAAATGATGGTCACCCATGAAGATTCGTTCAACAACCCGACGCCGCTGACCCTGGCCAACGGCATCACCTACACCGCACCGGACGGCACCGAAGACCGCACCGTGGTGAAGATCGGTGGCGCATCGGCACTGGATTCGCAGGTGAAGGGCCAGAAGGGCTGGTCGATCGAAGACAACCTGACACTGGATGGCATCCAGTGGGCGGGCGACCACACCATCAAGATGGGCGTGAAGTACAAGGCGATCGACCTGTACGCCTCCGATGCGGCGCAGATCAACCCGACCTTCACCTACAGCCTGGGCGATCCGGACTTCCCCGATTCCATTCCGTACAAGGCGCAGTTCGTCAAGCCGGTGACCGGCGTGGATGGCGTGTCCGGTGAAGTGCGTTCGAAGTCCAAGCAGTACGGCGTGTTCATCCAGGACGACTGGCAGGTCAACGACCACCTGCAGCTGAACATCGGCCTGCGCTGGGACTACGAAAAGACCCCGTCCTACCTGGACTTCGTCACCCCGCAGGCCGTGGTCGACGCGATCTATTCGCAGGATCCGCGCGGCCCCGCCGGCCAGACCTACGCCGATTCGCTGGCGCTGGGCGGCCTGGACATCAGCGACTACATCAGCAACGGCCACAACCGCAAGGCATTCAAGGATGCCTGGCAGCCGCGCCTGGGCTTCTCGTATGACATCAACGCCGACGAGCAGCACGTGATCCACGGTGGTGCCGGCCGTTCCTACGACCGCGACCTGTTCGACAACCTGCAGCTGGAAACCACCAAGCTGGCCCTGCCGCAGCCGACCATCTACTTCCGTAACCCGGCCACCGGCACCTGCATCAACGGCCAGGCCGCCTGCTATGACTGGAACCCGAACCTGCTCAACGGCATCGGCAACCTGCAGAGCCTGGTCGGTGCGACCAGCAATGCTGGCCTGGAAGTGGATCTGCTGAACAACAAGCTGAAGGCTCCGTACTCGGATCAGTTCAGCCTGGGCATGAGCAACCAGATCGGTGACTGGCTGACCGACGCCACCATCGCTCGTACCCTGAGCTACGACGGCTTCGCCTTCACCCTGGGCAACCGTTACCCGACCGGCCAGTTCTTCGATGACCCGCGCCTGTGCGGTGGCACCGAGCCTGGCCTGAGCCAGGCATGGAGCTGCAACGTGCCGGGCTTCGGCAGCCTGATCATCGGCCAGCAGGGCATCAAGACCCGTGCGACCCAGATCCTGCTGTCGGCGCAGAAGCCGTTCACCCAGGAAAGCGGCTGGGGTACCTCGATCGCCTACACCTGGACGACCGCGCGCCACAACCGCGACATCAACGAGAAGTACGCCTTCGACCGCGGCCTGATCGAGGATTACCCGACCATCCGTTCCAACGGCGCGCCGCGTCACCGCTTGGTGGTCACCGGTTCGTACGCGGGCTTCTGGGGCATCACCTTCGGTGGCAAGATCACCCTGGCCACCCCGACCGCCGTCAATGACTGGTACCCGGTGCCGCAGGCCAGTGGCTACAACTTGCCGACTCCGCAGGCGGCTGTGCCCAACGCCAATGGCAAGTTCCTGCTGGGCGGCAAGATCTTCGGCTACCGTTCGGTCGACCTGCAGGCGACGAAGACGTTCAAGATGCCGGGCGATACGGAGCTGTACGCGCGTATCGACATCATCAACGTGTTCAACTTCGACAACTTCTCCACCTACAACTACGTCAAGAGCAACGGCAAGCTGCAGGCCAGCTACAACGAGACCGGCGACATCATCGGTACGCCGCGTCAGGTCAAGGCCGAAGTGGGCTTCCGCTTCTGATTGCGGGAAGTTGATGCAGTACGGAGCCCTCGGTTCGCTGATGGCTCCGGTTTCAACGGCAATGGCCGGCCTCCGGGCCGGTCCATTGCCCACGCCATTGCCAGGCAGGGGGCAATGGCGTGGGCAATGACCGCGGTGTCATCGACCACGTTTCCGTGGTTTTTTAAGACCGCACTTTGTAAACGATTTCAGGTCATTGGACGTTATGCTCTTTCATCGATCAGCCCACCGGAGGAACCGCGCCATGCAGGCACGCCACCTGATGACCGCCGCTGCGATGACCCTGGCCATCGCCGCCTGCAAACCGGCCCAGCAGGAGCCTGCCAAGCCGCGTCCGCCGGTGATCCTGATCGAGGCGGACGCACCGCCGCGGCCGATGAAGCCTGAGCTGCCGCCGCTGTTTGATGACATCGAGCGCCGCACCTTCCAGTTCTTCTGGGATACCACCAACGAGATCAACGGCCTGACTCCGGACCGCTATCCGTCGCGGCCGTTTGCCAGCATCGCCTCGGTCGGCTTCGCCCTGACCGCCTATCCGATCGGCATCGAGAACGGCTGGATCAGCCGCAACCAGGCGATCGACCGCACCTTGACCACCCTGAAGTTCTTCCGTGATGTGCCGATGGGCCCGCAGCGCACCGGCAAGGCCGGCTACAAGGGCTTCTACTACCACTTCCTGGACATGCAGGAAGGGCGCCGCTACGACAGCTGGGTGGAACTGTCCTCGGTGGACACCGCGCTGCTGATGATGGGCGTGCTGTTCGCCCAGTCGTACTACGACGGCGACGATCCGCGCGAGAAGGAAATCCGGCAGATCGCCGACACCCTGTACAAGCAGGTCGACTGGCCGTGGCTGCAGCAGCGTGCGCCGCTGATCTCGATGGGCTGGTTCCCCGAGAACGGCTTCATCGACCATGACTGGATGGGCTACAACGAGGCGATGATGGTCTACATCCTCGCCCTGGGTTCGCCCAGCCATCCGGTCAGCCCGGATGCGTGGACGGTGTGGACGCGCACCTACGACAACGACTGGGGCGTCTACCAGGGCCAGGAATACCTGTCCTTCGGCCCGCTGTTCGGCCACCAGTACAGCCACGTCTGGATCGATTTCCGCGACATCCAGGATGCCTACATGCGCGAGCGTGGCAGCACCTACTTCCTCAACAGCCGTTCGGCCGCGCTGGCCCAGCGAGAGTACGCCATCGCCAATCCGATGAACTGGAAGGAGTACGGCGAGAACGTGTGGGGCCTGACCGCCAGTGACGGTCCGCAGAACACCACCCAGGAATACCGCGGCGAGCAGCGCCAGTTCCGCCATTACTCATCACGCGGCGCAGGCCTGCGCGAGAATTTCGATGACGGCACGATCGCGCCAACCGCGGCGATCTCCTCGGTCGTGTTCGCGCCTGAGGAAGTGATCCCGGCCACGCTGGAGATGCACAAGCGCTACGGCGACTACATCTACTCCAGCTATGGCTTCCTGGATTCGTTCAATCCCAGTTTCAACTACGACATCCCGATCAAGACCGGGCGCGTGGTGCCTGATCGCGGCTGGGTCGCCAGCGATTACATCGCCATCGACCAGGGCCCGATCCTGACCATGATCGCCAACTACCGCAACGACTTCGTCTGGGATGTGATGAAGAAGAACCCGTACATCCGCAAGGGCCTGGAACGGGCGGGCTTCAGTGGTGGCTGGCTGGCGCCGGAAGGTTCCTTCCAGCCGCTGGAGCTGCAGAAGGATGAGAAGGCCGCAGCAGCACGTGCGGTCGGTATCGCTGAATCACGTGCGGCCGCCGCGCAGGAACAGAAAAACAATGCCAACCGCAACACCGGCCAGGGGAAGTAACAAGGTGCACGACTGGAAACACCGCCTGCGACGCTGGGCATTGCCTGCACTGGCCGCGCTGGTCATCGCCGGCTGTGCCCGCCAGGAGCAGGGCACCACCACCGTGCGCTTCTGGGCGATGGGGCGCGAGGCCGAAGTGGTCAGCGAGCTGATCCACGAATTCGAAGCGGAGAACCCCGGCATCAAGGTCGATGTGCAGAACATCCCGTGGACGGCCGCGCACGAAAAGCTGCTGACCGCGTTCGCTGCCGATGGCCTGCCCGACGTGTGCCAGCTCGGCAACACCTGGGTGCCCGAATTCGCCGAACTCAACGCGCTGACGCCGCTGCAGCCGTTCGTGCGGCGCTCGACCGTGGTCGATCCGAAGGACTATTTCCAGGGCATCTGGGATACCAACGTGATCCACGACGAGCTGGTCGGCGTGCCGTGGTACGTCGATACCCGCCTGATCTACTACCGCAAGGACCTGTTGGCCAAGGCCGGCTTCGACCACCCGCCGCGCACCTGGGCGGAATGGAACGAGCAGATGGCCGCGATCAAGCGCATGCAGGGCCCGAACCGCTATGCGGTGCTGATGCCGATCAACGAGTTCGAGCAGCAGCTGTCGCTGGCGCTGCAGCAGCCGGACCCGCTGCTGCGTGATGACGACACCCGTGGCAATTTCTCCAGCCCTGGCTTCCGTCGCACGCTCGGTTTCTACGCCAACATGTTCGAGCAGGGCTGGGCGCCGAAGATGTCCGAGACGCAGATCTCCAACGTCTGGGATGAATTCTTCCGCGGCTTCAACGTGTTCTACATCTCCGGCCCCTGGAACATCCGCGAGTTCAAGAAGCTGCAGCCGAAGGAACTGGAAGGAAAGTGGGGCACCGCCGCATTGCCTGGCCCTGAGGGTCCGGGCGCGGGCATCGCCGGTGGCACCAGCCTGGTGATCTTCCGCAAGTCGCAGCAGAAGGAAGCCTCCTGGAAGCTGATCGAGTTCCTGTCGCGGCCGGCAATCCAGGCGCGCTTCCACGCGATCATCGGCGACCTGCCGCCGCGCCGCAGCACCTGGAACGCGCCGTCGCTGGCCAACGATCCGCTTGCCGCCGCGTTCCGCGACCAGCTGGAGCGGGTCAAGCCGACCCCGAAGGTGCTCGAATGGGAGCGTATCGTGCAGGAAATGCGCATCGTCACCGAACAGGTGGTGCGCGGTGGCCTGCCGCAGGACAAGGCCGTGGCCGAACTGGACCAGCGCGTGGACAAGGTGCTGGCCAAGCGTCGCTGGATGCATGAACAACAACGCCTGCAGCGCAGCGCACCCCCCTCGGGTTCGACCAGTGCAGTCGCGGCCGGGAGCCCGCAATGAAACGTTCTTCCCTTGCCGGCTGGATCTTCGCCGGCCCCTCGCTGATCGTGCTTGGTGTGTTCTTCGGCCTGCCGGTGGCCTCGGCGCTGGCGCTGAGCGTGACCGACTTCGACCTGTACGCGCTGGCCGACAGCAGCAACCTGCGCTTCGTGGGCCTCGGCAACTACATCGACCTGCTGCAGACGCCGATGTTCTGGAAGTCGCTGTGGAACACCACGTATTTCGTGGTGATCGGCGTGCCGCTGTCGATCGGTGTGTCGCTGGGCGCGGCGATGCTGCTCAATGCCCCGGCGGCGCGCTTCAAGGCCCTGTTCCGCACCGCGCTGTTCGCGCCGGTGGTGACCACGCTGGTGGCAGTGGCGGTGATCTGGCGCTACCTGTTCCACACCAGCTACGGCCTGGTGAATTACGGCCTCGGCCACCTGGGCATCAGTCCGATCGACTGGCTGGGCGATCCCAACTGGGCGATGCCGACCATCATGCTGTTCGCGGTCTGGAAGAACTTCGGCTACAACATGGTGATCTTCCTGGCCGGCCTGCAGGCGATCCCGCATGACCTGTACGAGGCCGCGCGCATCGACGGCGCCTCGCGCTGGAAGCAGTTCCTGCACATCACCCTGCCGATGCTCGGCCCGGTGCTGCTGGTGGTCGGGGTGATCACCGTGTCCGGTTACTTCCAGCTGTTTGCAGAACCTTACGTGATGACCCGCGGCGATCCACTGCAGAGCACCGTCAGCGTGCTGTATTTCATGTTCGAGGAAGGCTTCAAGTGGTGGAACCTGGGACGCGCCTCGGCTGTGGCGTTCCTGCTGTTCCTGATCATCCTGGCGGTGACCACCGTGATGCTGCGCTTTGGCCGCAAGAGGCAGTTGGTATGAGTCGTGAAATCGGCCAGTCACGCTGGCACCCGTGGATGATCAACGGCGCGCTGCTGGTGCTGGCCCTGGTCAGCCTGGCACCGTTGCTGTGGATGCTGTCGGTCTCCTTCATGCCCCAGGGCGAGGCCACGCATTTCCCGCCGCCGCTGCTGCCGTCCAGCATCACCACGCACAACTACACGGAGCTGTTCGCGCGTACCGGCATGGGCGGCAACTTCGCCAACAGCCTGCTGGTGTCGCTGGCGATCACCCTCGGTTCGCTGCTGCTCAACACGATGGCCGGCTACGCCTTCGCCAAGCTCAACTTCGCCGGCCGTGAGCGCCTGTTCCAGGTGCTGATGGCGGCGCTGGTGATCCCGGCGCAGGTGGCGATGCTGCCGCTGTTCCTGCTGATGAAGCAGCTGGGCCTGGTCAACAGCTTCGGCGGCGTGATCGTGCCGGCGCTGGCCAGCGTGTTCGGCATCTTCCTGGTGCGCCAGTACGCCCGCTCGATTCCCGATGAGCTGCTGGAAGCCGCACGCATCGACGGGGCAGGGGAGCTGCGGATCTTCTTCCAGATCGTGTTGCCGATGCTGAAGCCGGTGCTGGTGACACTGGCGATCTTCACCTTCATGGGCGCCTGGAACGATTTCATGTGGCCGCTGATCGTGTTGACCGACCAGGAGCACTACACTTTGCCGGTGGCGCTGGCCACCCTCTCGCGCGAACACATCATGGACGTGGAAATGATGATGGCCGGCGCGGTGGTCACCGTGGTCCCGGTGCTGGCGCTGTTCCTGGTGCTGCAGCGGTACTACATCCAAGGATTGTTGCTGGGGAGCGTGAAGGGATGAAGCGTGCGATCGCCGTTGGACTGGGCCTGTTGTGGTCTTCCCTGGCGATCGCCGCACCACCGGCGCTGCCCGCGCCGAAGGTGCTGGATGATTTCGACGACATCAGCGCATGGAAGCTGGTGTTGTCCGACCAGGTCAGCGGCTCGCTGCGGCCGGTCAGTGGCGCCGGCGGTGGCCGCGCGCTGTGCCTGGATTACGACTTCCATGAGGTCTCCGGCTACGTCGGCATCCGTCGCCCGCTGAACATCGAGTACCCGGCCAACTACCGTTTCGGTTTCCAGCTGCGCGGTGATTCGCCGGCCAACGACCTGCAGTTCAAGCTGATCGACGCCAGCGGCGACAACGTGTGGTGGGTC
The DNA here is from genome assembly GCF_042787595.1 of Stenotrophomonas sp. YIM B13575. Lineage (NCBI taxonomy): Bacteria > Pseudomonadati > Pseudomonadota > Gammaproteobacteria > Lysobacterales > Lysobacteraceae > Stenotrophomonas > Stenotrophomonas sp. YIM B13575. The sequence goes on from NZ_JBHZOP010000085.1 coordinate 17,932, forward strand.
AACCGCCCCGGCTACGCTTTCCCGAAGGCGTGGACGCCGGTGGAGTACCGCCGCCGACAGATCGACAAGGCCTGGGGACCATCGCCAGAGAAGGACATGGCGCGCAGCGCGTCGATGGAATTCACGATCTACAGCAAGGTCGGCGGGCGTGGCACGGTGTGCTTCGACAAGCTGACCCTGCAGGGCCTGCCCGCGCAGGATGATTCGGCGCTGCGGCCCTCGGTGATCGCCGATACCGCAACCGCGCTGCAGGACCGGATGATCGACGGCAAGTCCGATACCTTCTGGATCAGTGGCGGGGTCAAGCAGCAGACCATCAGCCTGGACCTGCACAAGAGCCGCGAGATCGGCGGTGCGGTGATCGACTGGCTGCCGGACCTGGAAGCGAACCGCTATACCGTGCGTACCTCCGAGGACGGTCGTGACTGGCGTACCGTGCGCGAAGTGACCGCCGGCGCCGGAGGCCGCGACTGGCTGGCACTGCCCGACACCGATGCGCGCTACGTCCGTTTCGATCTGCAGGGCGGACCGAACTGGCGCTACGGCATCCGTGACATCACCCTGAAGCCGCTGGCGTTCGCCGCGACCCCCAATGCCTTCCTGTCCTCGGTGGCGGCCGACCTGCCGCGTGGCACATTGCCGCGCGCCTACGTCGGCGAGCAGCCGTACTGGACCCTGTTGGGCCTGGACGGTGGCCAGGAACAGGCGTTGATCAGTGAGGACGGCGCACTGGAGCCGGCCAAGGGCAGCTTCAGCATCGAGCCGTTCATCCGCCTCGACGGCAAGCTGCTGGATTGGGCCGACGTTGCCATCACCCAGTCGCTGCAGGATCGCTACCTGCCAATCGCAACGGTCGACTGGGTGCACGAGAAGGCCGGCCTGTCGGTGACCAGCTTCGTGCAGGGCACGCCCGAACGCGCGCAGCTGATCGGGCGCTACCGCTTGAGCAACCCGGACAAGGTCGCGCACGAATACACCCTGGCACTGGCGATCCGCCCGTGGCAGGTCAATCCGCCCACCCAGTTCCTCAACACGGTGGGCGGCTTCAGCCGCATCGACAGCCTGGACGTGGGCGAGCAGCTGGTGCGCATCAATGGCGAACCGCGGCTGTATCCCCTGCAGGTGCCGGATGCGCGCTTTGCCAGCAGTTTCGACGGCAAGCTGGATGCGATGCACCTGGCCAGCGGCAAGCTGCCCGCCACCACCGCCGTGAAGGATCCGACCGGCATGGCGTCCGGCGCGCTGCTGTACACGATCAAGCTCGAACCCGGGCAGAGCCGCGAGGTGGCGATCGTGCTGCCGCAGACCGGCAGCTGGGCGCCGCAGGCGCTGGACGTGGCCAAGGCACAGCAGCAGGTTGCGGCAATGTGGCGCGACAAGCTGGGGGCCGTGACCCTGCAGGTGCCAGCTGCCGGCCAACCGCTGGTGGAAACCCTGCGCACCGCGGTGGCGCACATGCTGATCTCGCGTGTCGGCCCGCGCCTGCAGCCGGGTACGCGCTCGTACGCGCGCAGCTGGATCCGCGATGGCGCGATGATCTCCGAAGGCCTGCTGCGGATGGGCCGCAGCGATGCCGTGCGCGACTACGTGACGTGGTACGCGCCCTATCAGTTTGAGAATGGCAAGGTGCCGTGCTGCGTCGATGCGCGTGGCAGCGATCCGGTGCCGGAGAACGACAGCCACGGCGAGTTGATCTACAACATCGCCGAGTACGGCCGTTACACCGGCGACAGCGCCTTCCTCGAGCAGATGTGGCCGCATGTGCTGGGCGCCTACAGCTACATGGAACAACTGCGCGGCAGCGAGCGCACCGAGGAGAACCGTGCGCGCAATCCTGCCTTCTACGGGATGATGCCGGCCTCGATCAGCCACGAGGGCTATTCGGCCAAGCCGATGCATTCGTACTGGGACAACTTCTGGGCGCTGCGTGGTTACAAGGATGCCGCGCAGCTGGCGGCGCAGCTGGGCAAGGTCGAGGCGATGCAGATCAGCGAATCGCGCGATCAGTTCCGTGATGACCTGCAGGCCTCGCTGCTGGCGGCCATGCAGCAGCACCGCATCGACTACCTGCCGGGTTCGGCCGAGCTGGGTGACTTCGACGCCACCTCCACCACGATCGCGTTGGCACCGGGCGGCGAGCAGGGGCGGTTGCCGCAGGAGGCGGTGGACGCAACCTTCCAGCGCTACTGGAACGAATTCGTCGCGCGCCGCGATGGCAAGCGCGAATGGAAGGACTACACGCCGTACGAATGGCGCAACGTCGCCGCGTTCGTGCGCCTGGGCTGGCGTGATCGTGCCTGGCAGGCCACCGAGTTCTTCTTCAAGGATCGCGCGCCGCAGGCCTGGAACCAGTGGGCCGAGGTGGTCTCGCGTACGCCGCGCAAGCCGTTCTTCGTGGGTGATCTGCCGCATGCCTGGGTGGCCTCGGACTTCGTCCGTTCGGCGCTGGACATGTTCGCCTACAACCGCGATGCGGATGAGGCGCTGGTGCTCGCTGCCGGTATCCCGGTGGCGTGGCTGCAGGGCGAGGGCATCGCCGTGCAGGGCCTGCGCACGCCGCAGGGCCAGCTCAACTATCGCCTGCAGCGCAGCGACAAGCAGCTGGTGCTGGAAGTGCAGCCGGGCCTGGTGCCACCGGCCGGCGGCGTGGTGCTGCCATGGCCGTATGCAGGCGAACACGGCCAGGCGACGGTCAATGGCGAGACGGTGGAATGGATCAACAACGAGCTGCACGTGCACCAGTTGCCGGCACGGGTCGAGATCGATGTGCCGAGCGCGGTGCGCCGCGCCGAACGCAAGGAAAAGTAAGCATGCGAGGTCCGCTCGGAATCGGTCGCGGTTTCTGCGCGCTGGGGCTGGCGATCGCGCTGGCCCTGCCCGGATTGGCAGCAGCCGCCGTGCCGGCCAGCACCGCCGATGCGGCCACAGCGGTCGGCGAGCCCGGCATGAGCATGGTGACGTTCAACCTGCACCACGACCGCGAGGACTGGCCCAGCCGTCGCCGCACGATCGTGGCTGAGCTCAAGCGCCTGCAGCCCGATGCCATCGCGTTGCAGGAAGTGATCCAGAAGCGCAACGTCCGCAACCAGGCGCAGTGGCTGGCCAGCCAGCTCGGTTACCGCTACGTATTCGTGTCCACCGATCCGGTGGGAGCGCCCAAGCGCTACGGCAATGCACTGCTGACCCGGCGCCCGATCCTGGCCCGTGGCGAGCACCTGCTGCTGCCGCTGGATGACTACCGCACCGTGGCCCATCTGCGCATCGACGTGGACGGCCAGCCGGTCAATGTCTATGCCACCCATCTCAACGAGCGCAGTGACGACGCCGGCCAGCGCATCCGCCGCAGCCAGGTCGAGGACCTGCTGCGTTTCATTGCCGGCAGCGCTGCGGGTGCGCCGGTGGTGATTGCCGGCGACTTCAATGCACTGGTCGATGCCGGCGATCTGAGCGAGCTGCGCAGCCATTACGGCGACAGCTACGGCAGCGTGCACGTCAACACCGACCTGGCCGGTGTCAGTACGCTCAACCGTCATTACTACCAGGCACCGTCGCGGATCGACCACATCTTCTTCCAGCAGGACCAGATGGTCGCGCGCGAAGCGAAGATCCTGTTCGACCAGCCGGATGACGGCGGCCGTTGGGCCTCGGATCACTACGGGGTGTGGACCCGGCTGCAGTTCGCGCCAGCACACTGACGCACGCCTCGGTAAAGGCCAACCTTGGTTGGCACAGGCGCTCCCGCATGCATGAAACCCACGGCGCCAACCAAGGTTGGCCTCTACCAGGGCGTGCCCTCTTGATGGCAGGGGACGGTGGCCGCCAGACACAAAAAAACGGCGGGGATCATCGATCCCCGCCGTTTCGTTGTTGCCGATCAACGATGGATCAGGCGGCAGGCGGCGTGCGCTTGCCGGCGTCCTCGTCTTCTTCCGAGGCCTGCGCGTCGGCGGCCTGTGCGGCAGCGTCGGCGTGGCCATCAGCGATCGGATCGACCGCCGCCGGCACGACCGGATCGGCGACCGGTGCAGCGGTTTCCACCGGTGCGGCTTCGACAGCCACCGGGGTTGCCGGCTGCTCGACGACCGGGGCGACTTCAACCTCGGCCTTCGGTTCGACCACCGGAGCGGCTTCAACCACCGGCGCAACGTCAGCCACCACCGGCTTCGGCTCCGCCACCGGTGCGGCTTCGATCACCGCAGTCGGTTCAGCGACCGGAGCTGCTTCGATCGCAGCGGCAGCCTCGACCACCGGCGGCTTCACCTCGCTCACCGCCGCTGCTTCGGGCGCCGGCTGTACCGGCGTCGCTGCATCGATGGCATCCAGCATGCTGGTCTGCACCGGCGACGGGGTCGGTTCGACCTTGGCGACGGCTTCCAGCGGAGTCGGGGTCTGCACCGCGGCGGCGACCGGAGCGGCTGCTTCGACCACGGCGCTGCTCACAGCAGCGACCGGGGCAACCGCGGCGGCTACCGCAACCGGTGCACGTGCCGGCTTGCCGGCATCAGCGGCGGCCGGCTCGACTTCGTCATCGAAATCGAATTCCGGCTGCGAACGCAACGGCTGCACGGCGGCAACCGGGGTGTTCACCGAAGCCTGTGCAGCCTGCTCGGCGGAATCGCCGTCGTTGTCGTCGCCCTCGGCATCATCGCCGTCGTCCAGGTCATCACCCAGCGCGTCACCGCCTGCGGCGTTCTCGGCACCACCACGACGACGACGACGACCACCGCGACGGCCGCGACGACGGCGGGTTGCGCCTTCGCCGGTCTGATCGCCTGCTGCATCGGTCGTTGCGTCTTCGACAGCCCCGGTCACAACCACGACCTCGGCATCGGTCGACGCGACGGTATCCACGGCCGCGACAGTGCCGACCACGTTTTCAGTGGCAACGGCGGGTGCCAGTGCCTTCTCTTCCTGCGCGACGGCCGTGGCGGCAACTGCAGTCGTGGTGGCCACGGCAGCAGCTGCGGTCACCACATCAGCCGGGGCTTCGGCAGCGGCACGCTGCGGCTTCTCGGCCGGCTTGTCAGCGTCCTGCGGACGCGGCTGCTTCGGCTGCTTCAGCTTCGGCTGCTGCTGGCCCTGGCCCTGTTCGTTGCGCGGCTTGTTCTGCTGCTGCGGCTGGGCATCCTTCTGCTTGCCCTGCTGCTGCGGCTGCTGCTGGCCATTGCCATTGGCGGGGTTGCCGCCGTTGCCGCCCTGGCGGCCATCCTTGCGCTGCTCACCGCGGTCCTTGCGGTTGCCGCCGTCCTTCTGCTGCTGCGCATTGCCATTGCCGCCGTTGCCGCGGCTGTCTTCGCGGCGGTCCTTGCGGTCCTTGTTGCGATCCTTGTTGCGGTCACGGCGGCCGCCATCCTGCGGCTGGCGCGCGGCCGGAGCCGGGGCCGGGGCAGGAGCGGGCTCGCCGCCAAAGATGCGCTTCAGCCAACCCACCACGCCACCGCTGGCGGCAGCAGCCGGGGCCGCTGCGGCCACCGGTGCCGGTGCCGGGGCAGCGACCGGCTCCACTTCCTCGCGCACCGGGGCGGGCGAGTTGTGCTTGACCTGGGTCACCATCGGCGGCGGGATGTTCAGCTGGCCCTTGGTCAGCGCGTGCACCGGCAGCTTGCGCGGGGTGCCACGCTGGTAGCTCGGCTTGCCGCTTTCCTCACCCAGTTCGTTGTCGCGCAGGCGGGTGACCGTGTAATGCGGGGTGTGCAGCTGCTCGTCGGCGACGATCACGATCGGCGCCTCGTGGCGCTTCTCGATTTCGCCCAGCGCGCCGCGCTTCTCGTTCAGCAGGTAATTGGCGATCTCCACCGGGGCCTGTACCAGCACCTGCCCGGTGTTCTCCTTCATCGCATGCTCTTCAGCGACGCGGATGATCGACAGCGACAGCGACTCGACGCTGCGCATGCGGCCATGGCCGTCGCAACGCGGGCAGACGATCTGGCTGGACTCGCCCAGGCTCGGGCGCAGGCGCTGGCGGCTCATTTCCAGCAGGCCGAAGCGCGAGATGCGGCCGACCTGCACGCGTGCACGGTCGTACTTCAGCGCGTTCGCCAGGCGGTTCTCGACCTCGCGCTGGTGCTTGTTGGAGGCCATGTCGATGAAGTCGATCACCACCAGGCCGCCGAGGTCACGCAGGCGCAGCTGGCGGGCCACTTCCTCGGCCGCTTCCAGGTTGGTCTGGAACGCGGTGTCCTCGATGTCGCTGCCCTTGGTGGCGCGCGAGGAGTTGACGTCGACGGCCGTCAGCGCTTCGGTCTGGTCGACCACGATCGAGCCGCCCGACGGCAGGCGCACGTTGCGCTCGTAGGCGCCTTCGATCTGCGATTCGATCTGGAAGCGGTTGAACAGCGGGATGTCGTCCTTGTAATGCTTGAGCTTGCGCAGGGTCTGCGGCATCACCTGCTGCATGAACTCCTTGGCGTGCTCGTACATCTCCTCGGTGTCCACCAGGATCTCGCCGATGTCGGCGCGCAGGTAGTCACGCAGGGCGCGGACGATCAGGCGCGATTCCTGGTAGATCAGGAACGGGGCCGGCTTGCTCAGGGCGGCTTCGGCGATGGCGCGCCAGACGTTCAGCAGGTAATCCAGATCCCACTGCAGTTCTTCCGCATCGCGGCCGACGCCGGCGGTACGGATGATGACGCCCATTTCGTCGGGAATGTTCAGCTTGTCCAGGGCGTCCTTCAGGGCAGCCCGGTCTTCACCCTCGATGCGACGGGAGACACCGCCGGCGCTGGGCGAATTCGGCATCAGCACCATGTAGCGGCCGGCCAGGGAGATGAACGTGGTCAGGGCAGCGCCCTTGTTGCCACGTTCTTCCTTGTCGACCTGGACGACGATTTCCTGGCCTTCCCGCAGCAGCTCGCGGATGCCGGCCTTGTTGTGGTCGACACCGGCCTGGAAGTAATCGCGGGAGATTTCCTTCAGCGGCAGGAAGCCATGGCGGCCGCCACCGTATTCAACGAAGGCCGCTTCCAGCGAGGGCTCGATGCGGAAGATCCGGCCCTTGTAGATGTTGGACTTCTTCTGTTCCTTGGACGGCTGCTCGATGTCGATGTCATACAACGACTGGCCATCCACGATGGCAACACGCAGCTCTTCAGCCTGTGTGGCGTTGATCAGCATTCGCTTCATTGTTGCGTTCCTCGCAAGCGGCTACCGCGCGGAACGCCATGGAGTTTCGCCTCTGGACACGGCTCGCCGCCCATTCGCGCAAGCGCGGGGAGGGCGGCTTGGGTTTCCAGCGCTACGACACCACGGCAGGCCGCGGGAGCGCTTCAATTTTCTGGTTTTGGGTGTTGCAGGGCCGGAGGCAGCTGTCAGCCAGGCTGGAGCGCCGCACGGGACATGTTCAGCGCGACTGCGTGTCAGGCAATCGGCGATGGCCGGGAACGCCGGTGAGCCGCTAACATGGCCGCCCCGCGGGCGGTGGTCGCGCACTGTGCCGGATTCGTCGGAAGCTGGGCTTCTGGCCCTGAGTAACTTCCAACGAAATCAATCCCTTATCTCGCCCCCCGAGTGTAACAGAATAAACAGGCTGATGACTGCACAAGACCCCACCAAGCCGGCCGGCGACAAGCCTTCCGTGCGCATGATCACCGTTCCGGCCGACCGCGCCGGCCAGCGCCTGGACAATTTCCTGCTCGGCCAGCTCAAGGGTGCCCCGCGCAGCCTGGTCTACAAGCTGGTCCGCAGCGGCCAGGTCCGCGTCAATGGCGGCCGCGCCAAGGCCGAGCGCAAGCTGGAGGCCGGCGACGAAGTGCGGATACCGCCCGTTCGTCTCACCGAAGAAGGAGACAAAGCCGGGCCGCCGGAGGCGTTCATGCGTCGGCTGGAGCAGGCCATCGTCTTCGAAGACGCCCGCCTACTGGCGCTGAACAAGCCGACTGGCGTCGCCAGTCATGGCGGCAGCGGCATCAGCTTCGGCGCCATCGAGACCCTGCGTGCCCTGCGCCCCGGGCAGACCCTGGAGCTGGTCCACCGGCTGGACCGTGACACCTCTGGCCTGCTGATCGTCGCCAAGAAGCGTTCGGCGCTGAGCGAGCTGCAGGCGCTGCTGCGTGAAGACCACGGCTCTGGCATCCGCAAGCGCTATCTGACCCTGCTTGCCGGGCGCATGCCGGACGGTGTGATGACGGTCGATGCGCCGTTGCACGTGGGCCTGCGCCAGGGTGGCGAGCGCCACGTGCAGGTCAACGCGATCGGCAAGGAGTCGATCAGCCACTTCCGGGTGCTGGAGCGCAAGGGCGGCCATTCGTACTGCGAAGTGCGCATCGAAACCGGCCGCACCCACCAGATCCGCGTGCATGCCCAGCATCTGGGGCATCCGGTGGCCGGTGACGACAAATACGGCGATCCGGCAGTCAACAAGCGGCTTCGTGAGCAGATCGGGCTGAAGCGCCTGTTCCTGCATGCCGCGTCGCTGGAGTTCGCGCTGGACGACGGCAAGAGCCCGTATGTGCTGAGCGCGCCGCTGGCGGATGAGCTGGTCGAGGCGTTGGACAGACTCCGCTGACGGCAGTTCGGCGGCGCCGGGGGCTTGGTCGGTACCGTCGTTCCCCTGCGATGAGTGGGCTTGTCACTTTCTTTGCTCGTGCACCGCGCTGCAGGAGCAACGCGGAACGGCGCAGCCGGCCCGCAGGGTGGCGCACATGGATGTGTGCCATCAAGAAAGTAACCAAAGAAACACGCCGCCATCCGCGAGCCGGCGCCGCGCGCCGGTACCCTGTGCTCCTCGCTCCGCCGAGGGGCGGCGCGGAACTCGCTGCGCTCAGACACCCGCGCCTCTTTGCCCTCGCCGGACCTGCGGTGCTCGGCTCGCTACAAGGCGGACCCGACAGCCGCAGCGTAGACCCATGGCTGCTCGCAGCCTTTGTAGAGTCGAGCGAGCCTCGACTCACGCGCGTAGCGCGGGCTTCGCTTTTCATTCTTTCATTGCGCGGCTGGCACGCACGTAGCCTGTCCGAGGCCGGGCGAGGTGGGTTTGCGGCGTCCCCCGCAAACCCAC
>NZ_JBHZOP010000086.1:0-24322 GCF_042787595.1 Stenotrophomonas sp. YIM B13575
GAGCCGAGCCCATGCTCGGCTGATCGCCGCACGTGCGTCGCGGAAGCAGCCGAGCATGGGCTCGGCTCTACGACAGCGGGGCCGGCCTACCGGAAGCGCCAATCAAGGTCGGCAGCTACCTGAGGACGTTGAACCGTACCTGCGTCCAGGCGCCGTCGGCGGCCAGCGCGGTCAACGTATGCGCACCCGGATCAGCAAACTCGCGCTGCATCAGCTGCGCACCGCGCGTCTGCGCGATCCAGCGGCCATCCAGCAGCCAATCCACGGCCTGCTCGCTGCCCAATGCGCGCAGCTGCAGGCGTACACCGTGCTCGGCATTCGGCGCACGCGCCAGCGTCGCGCCCTCGTTGAGGCCATCGATATGCAGGGCCACGCTGGCCTCACGACCATCGTCGCGGCAGTCCGCTGACAGCGCGGGAAGCTGTGAGGCGTCGCGTGTGGCCTTGGGCAGCCAGGGTGACAACAGCGCCGGCCACCGCGCGATCTCACGCGCGACTTCTTCATGCGGTGCGCTGCAGTCAGCCGATACCCGCAGGCCGGTGCGCGCGTCGGCCAGGTAACGCTGCCGACCGGGTTGCCAACGCCGCGCGTCGCGCTCCGGGAACGTCGGCGGCGCCGCACCGTCCAGCAGGTAGGCCGACAGGCGTCGCTGGCAGAGCGCGGTGGGCAACGCGTCGGCCAGTTCACCGGTCGGCCAGCAGATGTCCGCCTGGGTCACGCTGGCCGGCATCGGCGCGGCCGCTGCATCACCGCGCTGGCGCGGCAGGCTGTCGACAACTTCGAACATCAGCGGCAATGCGGTGACCGCACCGTACTGGCCCGGCAACGGCGTGCCATCGGGCCGCCCCACCCACACGCCCACGGTGTAATGGCGGGTGCTGCCGATCGCCCACGCATCGCGGTAGCCATAGCTGGTGCCGGTCTTCCAGGCCACGCGCGGCCGCCCGCCAACATCGAACGTGCCAACGCCGTAACCCGGGCGCGGGTTCGATTCCAGCATCTCGCGCACGATCCAGCTGGCACCGGGCGACGCCAGCCGGCGCTCGATCATGGGTTCGTCATCGGTATAGCGCACGCGGCCGGCAATGCCGTTGCGATTGAGTGCGGCAAACGCACCGACCAGGTCTTCCAGGCGCGCGCCGGTGCCGCCAAGTATCAGCGACAGATTCGGCGAGCTGCCCGGCGGGAAACGCAATTGGATGCCGGCATGCGACAGCCGCGCGGCAAAGCGCGCAGCACCCACCCGCTGCAGCAGGTCGACCGACGGCACGTTCAGCGACAGACGCAAGGCACTGGCAGCGCTGATCGGTCCGTTGAAGGCCATGTCGAAGTTGCCTGGCCGGTAATTGCCGAAACTCTGCGGTGCATCCACCAGCAGGCTCTCGGAATGGATCAGGCCATCATCCAGTGCCATCGCGTACAGGAACGGCTTCAGCGTGGAGCCCGGGGAACGCCAGGCCTGCACCATGTCCACGTGGCCCAGCCGTTGCCGATCACCGAAAGACAGCGTGCCGACGTAAGCACGCGCATGCAGGGTCTGGTTGTCGACCACCAGCAGCGCCGCCGAGGTGCGCTCGGGCAGCGTGGAGAAATAGCTGGCGACGCGCTCTTCCAGGGTGCGCTGCAGGCCGATGTCGATGCTGCTCTGGATCCGTGCCTGCCCCGGATGCGCGGAGTGCAGGCGCTGGGCCAGCAATGCGGCATGCAGCGGCGGACGCAGCGAGCGTGCAACCACGTTCTCGATGCGTGCGTCTTCCACTTCGTCCGGTGTCCACGCGCCGAGCTCGGCCATCCGTGCCAGCACCTTGTCGCGTGCCTTCTGCGCGGCTTCGGGATGGCGGTCCGGGCGCAGCCGGCTGGGCGCCTGTGGCAGCACCGCCAGCAGTGCGGCTTCGGCATGCGACAGCTGCGCGGCGGGTTTGCCCAGATAGGCCCAGCTGGCCGCTTCCACGCCCTCGATGGTGCCACCGTAGGGTGCGCGCTCCAGATACAACGCGAGGATCTCGCGCTTGGACAGGTGCACTTCCAGCTGCACCGCACGCAGCATCTGCTTCAGCTTGCCCCACGGCGTGCGCGTATGCGGATCGAGGATGCGCGCCACCTGCATGGTCAGGGTCGAACCACCGGAGACGATGCGTCCACCGCGCAGCAACTGGCCGCTGGCACGCAGGATCGCCAGCGGATTGATGCCCGGGTGCTGCCAGAACCAGCGATCCTCGTAGGTCAGCAGCGCCTGCAGGTACAGCGGCGAAACGCTGTCGACCGACGCCGGATAGCGCCACACGCCTTCGGCGTCGGCGAATGCACGCAATGGGCTGCCGTCAGCGGCAACCACCAGCGTGCTGGTGTCGCGCTGCTTCGGCAACGGTGGCGGGAAGACGACATCCAGCACCAGCAACAGCGCCAGCAATGCAGCCGTGCCCCAGCGCAGCCACGGCCACAGCGGTTGCAGCCGCTGCGGCAGGCGCGGCAGCCGCGTTTTCAGCGATCCCACCTTCATCCACGGCATCCTGTGGGACGGGCCGCGCCGTCGCGGCCCGTCCGCACGATCACGGCTGTACCACCGTCAACGTAGTCGGGTTGCTGCGGCCGACGCCACGCAGCTGCGGCCGGTACATGTCCTCCACCAGCGACGGCGGCACCGTGTAGGTACCCGGCGTGACCGCACGCACCAGATAGAACACATTGGCCTTGCTGCCGCGCGAGAGCTTCAGCGCCGCCACGTAGCGGTCATCGCGGAACTCTTCGTGCTTGGTATCGGCCGCTTCGCTGCGGTCGCTGATGGTGATGCCATCCACCACCACGTCGGCCCACTGCTTGGCATCGCCCAGGTTGAGGTTCTCGATCTCCAGGCCTGCCGGCAGCAGGTCGGTCAGCAGCGCATCGGGCATCTCGCTGTCGGCGGTGATGGTGACGCGCACGATCAGCGCTTCACCCTCCTTCAGCGGACGCGGCGACCACGGCTTGCCATCGGTGCCGAAGTAACTGCGCTCGACGCCGATCACGCTGTTGTCCGGTGCCGGTGCGCTGCGCGGGATGCCAGCCACGTCGATGCTGGCGAACATCGGCGGCTGCCCCTGCGGCGTGAAGCGCACGCCCGCGGCCAGCTGCCCTGCATCAAAGTTGCGACCAAACAGCTTGCGCTCGCCGATGGCCTCGGTGCTGCCACCGATCACCAGCTCACCGGCCACCAGTGCCTTCTGGTTGGCAGCCAAGGCCTTGCCGAGGCGGGCGATGGCCACCTGCTCCTGCGTGCTCAGCCACATCCAGCCACTGTTGCGGCGCGCATCCAGGCCGCGGCCCAGATCGACCGCGCGCGCATCCCATGCCGGCTTGGCCAGCTTGTTTTCGTGGGTCAGCGCGATCATCAGCGCATCGTCACGTACGGCACTGCCGTAGTCGCCGAAGTACGACGGGCGTTCGCTGCTGGACTTGGCGAAGCCGGCCGCAAGGGCTGCCTGGCCACGCTTGGCATCGCCCTGCAGCGACAGCGCCACGCCCAGATGCACCAGCGACAGGCCACCCACGGCCTTGCTGCGTTCGTTGTCGTACAGCGTGCGCAGGGTGCCCAGCGGCGCGCGGTTGACGCGGGCCAGCACGTAGCCCGAGTACGCCTGGTTGGCGAACTTCAGGCTCTCGCGCTTTTCCTGGCCGTAGAACTGGTTGCCACCGGACAGCAGGTCTTCGCTCAGGCGGTTCAGCGCCTTCTGCAGCACGTTGTCCGGTACCGCGAAACCACCGTCCTTGGCGTCGAGCAGGAACTCGGCGATGTACGGCGTCAGCCACGGGTTCACGTAGCCGTCGTCACCCCACATCGAGAAGTTGCCGTTGGCCACCTGCATCGACGCCAGGCGACCGAACGCGCCTTCCATGCGCTCGCGACGGGTCTTCGCGTCCAGGCCATCAGCGCCGAGCATGGACGAAGTCGCCTGGTCCAGGATCAGCGCGGCGTAGCCCTTGCTGGTGGTCTGTTCGGCGCAGCCGTACGGGTAGTTCAGCGCGCCCTGCAGCGCACTGGCGAACGGGATCGGCGGCAGCGGGCTGACCAGCAGGCGGGCATTGACCGATTCGGACATCAGCCCGTCCATCAGGCTGCCATCCAGGCTCACCGCCGCCAGCGGATCGAGCGTGCGCACCTGCGAACGCAGCACCTGCGGCCACGCCGCGCGTACCGGCAGATCGTAGCGGCGGTCGGCCTTGAAGCCGTTGCCATCCACGCGCACGCGCACCTTGGCCACACTGTGGCCCTCGCGCGCCGACAACGGGAAGCTCAACGTGGTCTTGGCATCAGCATTGAGCTGCACGCTACGGGTGCCCTCGCTCAGGCTGAGCGGGCCTTCGCTGTCCACGCGCACGTTGAACTGACCGGGCTTGCCGGTGAAGTTCTGCACGTCCAGGGTCACCGTACTGCGGTCGCCCGGGGCGAGCACGCGCGGCATGCTGGCCTCGGCCAGGATCGGCGCGCGCACGATGGTTTCCACATCGCGCTTGCCATACTGGTCATCGCTGTAGACCAGCGCCGACACACGCAGGGTGCCGTTGAAGTCCGGCACCTTCAGGCGGATGCGGGCAATGCCCTTGGCATCGAGCTGCACCGGGCCGGAGAACAGGTCCACGGTCTGCACGCGCGCGGTCGGCCGCTTGGCCTGCGGCAACGCCTGCAGCGCCATGTCACCACCGAACTTCAACTTGCCACTGCTGCCGTCGAAGCTCTCGATCACCCGGCTGTAGATGTCATAGGCATCGATGCCAAGCCGGCGTTGGGCAAAGAAGTGTGCGCCGGCATCGGGCACCGGGAAGCGGGTGATGTTGAGAATGCCCACGTCCACGGCCGAAACAGTGACGTGCGCGGTCTTGCCGGCCAGCTGCGGTGCGCTGACCGTCACCGGCAGGTCCTGCTCCGGCCGCATCTGCTTGGGTGCGGCCAGGCCGACAGCCACGGTGCGGCCCTTGCGGTCCATCGGCACGTGCACCACGCCTACGGCACGGGCGGGAGTGATCTTGCTCGGCGCACTGCCACCGCGGAACACCAGCGCGGTGATGTAGACGTCGTGGCGCTCCCAATCGGCGGTGACCGGGATCTTGTAGGTGGCACCGGGCTTGGCGTCGATGTCCTGCACGTACAGCATGCGGTCGGTCTCGACCATCAGCACGCCCTTGCCGGCGTGCGGCGGGGTCACCGTCACTTCCAGGGTATCGCCGGCCTTGTAGCCGGTCTTGTCCAGGCCCAGCTTCACCTTGTCCGGGCGGGCATCGAGGCCACGGTTGTCATCGCCCCAGCTCCAGCCGGCGCGGAACGGATAGCGGCTGGTCAGGCCGGTGGACGGATCCAACACGTCCACCCGGTACTCGCCCCACTCCACCGGGAAGTCGAAGGCCACTGCGCTGCCGCCGGCATCGACGGTACGGGTTTCCTTGTTCTCGAAACGGCGGGTGAAATCGTAGTCCCAGCGGTTGTCGTTGAAGGTCCAGTGGTAGTCGCGCAGCTCGCGCACCAGGGTGATCTTCAGGCCCTTGGCCGGCTGCGGCTTGCCGTCCGCATCCACGCGCATCAGTTCAAAGCGCGCGTTGCCGTTGGAATCAGCGCCATCGTCCGGATTGAACAGCGGGCGCACGCCGACCAGTGCGGCGGCCGGCCACACCACCCGCTTCAGGGTGCGGGTGACCGTGCGGCCACCGGTTTCATACAGGCTGCCGGACAGCACCACCGCGATCGGCGCCTTCGCTTTGACCGCTTCTTCCGGCAACGACACGTCTTCGCGCAGCTGGCCATTGGCCGGCAGCGTGGTGTCGATCACATCCTTGGCTTCGCGCGGCAGCTGCAGGGTCGGGTCGCCGAAGAAGTAACCCGGCAGGCCCTCCACCGGTTTCTGCTCGGCGGCCACCGCCATGCGCGCGGTGAAGCGGTTGCCATCGGCCGGGGCACCGTACAGATAGGCACCATTGGCCTGCAGGCGCAGGTCCTCACCCGGCTTCAGCGTCTTCTGGGTGCTGTCCAGGTCCAGCTTCATGCGCTCCGGCAGGAACTCCTCGATGCGCAGGGTCATGCCCTGGATCGCTTCCTTGCTGGCGGGATCGGTACGGAACTCGACCTGCCAGCGCCCGGTCGGCGCCTCGGCGGGAATGGTCTGCTCGAAGTTGATATAGCCCTGTTCGCCCGGTTGCACGCGGGTTTCGCGGAAGGTCTTGCCGTCGGGCTGCTTCAGGCGCAGGAACACCGGTTGGCTCTTCACCGGCTTGCCGTCGTTGTCACGCAGCAGTGCCGACAGGCGCACCGTCTCACCCGGGCGGTACAGATCGCGGCCCGACCAGGCGTAGACATCGAACCAGGCGTTGTCACGGCCGGCCACGGCGAACTCGCTCAGGTCCAGCGCCGGCTGGTTGAAGGGCAGGAAGCTGGTGTCCTTGCCGCTGCTGGCCACCAGCACGTGGGTGGCATCCAGGGTGTAATTCAGCAGCGCATTGCCATTGCTGTCGGTGCTGCCCTTCAGCACCACTTCGCCCTTGGCATCGAGCACGCGCAGGTCGATGCCCTTCAGCGATGCACCGTCCTTCAGCGCGGCGGTGTGTACGAACAACTTGTCCTTGTAGGCGCGGGTGTGCAGGCCGATGTCGCTGACCGAGAAGAAGGCAGTATCGAACTCACCCTCGTAGTCACCGGTGCGCTTGAGCAGGGCGAAATACAGCCCCGGCTCCTGCAGTTCCTTGATGTCCTGGGTCGGCAGGTAGGTCAGCACCCGCTCGTTCTGCTTGCCCCCCAGAATGAAACGGTTGACGTAGACCGGCTCGGCCAGCTTGTTGATCGGGCTGCGCTCGTAGTCGCTGCTCAGTTCCCAGCTGCCACGGCGACCGCCGCGCTGGTACTGGCTGAAGAAGGTCGGCAGGTCCTTTTCGCGCACGCGCAGGAACTCGACATCGACTTCCGGCACGTTCACCGACACCACCGGCAGGCCACGGCTGTCCTTGGCCGGCAGCACGCTGCCCTGCGAGGCAAAACCGGCCACCGGCTTCAACTCGCCGCTGAACACCTTCTGCTTCAGTTCCTTGCCCAGGCGGCTGCCATCGGCGGCCAGCAGGTCCGGCGAGACCACCAGGCTGAATTCCTTGCCGGCTTCGACAAAGGGATAGCGCAGGGTCAGGCCGTCATCGGACAGGGTCCAGCTGCTGTCATCATTGCCGACCTTCTCTTCGAAGCGCACCAGCTTGTCGAAGTCCTGGGTGCCGACCAACGGGCGCGAGAACTCCAGCGCCAGCGACAGGCCTTCACTTTTCTGGTCCGGGTAGGCACGCAGCAAGGTGAACTCCTTCACCTGCTCGGCCTTGGTGGCGATGGCCTCGCCGCTGGCCTTCGGCAGCTGCCCGCTGTCGTTGCGGCAACCGGCCAGGCCTGCCAACAGGCTGCCTGCCAAGAGCGCCGCCGCCCACCCCCACCGCATCCGCCGTGCCGGACCGCTCATGTCGTCACTCCTTGATCGAGGCGCCCATTATAGGGCCGCCGCGTCAAGGCGTTGACGCCGGACACCCGGTACCGGACACCCGGTAGACGCCAACCTTGGTTGGCACCCACCAAAGCGCGCCCTACCCCGGCAGATACAGGTCCACATAGTCGGTCACCGGCATCGCCGCCAGCGCCACCGGGTCCAGCGAGGCGGCCAGGATGCTTTGCTGCTGGGCAGTCGGGAAGCGGTGCGCCAGGTGCCGGCGGAACTTGTCCATCAGCAGCGGGATACCCTCTTCGCGCCGGCGCGCGTGGCCCAGCGGATACTCCACCAGCACCTCCGGCAGCGCGCAGCCGTCGTTGAAGCGCACCGTCAGGCCGTTGGCGATGCTGCGCTTGTCCGGGTCCAGGTAGTCGGCGCTGAGCTGCGGGTCTTCATGGCAGGTCATCTTCGCCCGCAGCGTGTCGATGCGCGGATCGGCCGCCATGTCGTCCTCGTAGTCCTCGGCCACCAGCCGCCCATGCAGCAGCGCGATGGCCACCATGTACTGCACGCAATGATCGCGGTCGGCCGGGTTGTGCAGCGGCCCCTGCTTGTCGATGATGCGGATGCAGGCCTGCTGGGTACGGATCGCGATGTGCTCGATGTCCTCGACCCGTCGCCCCATCGCGCGCAGCTGCTGGTGCAGCGCGATCGCCGCCTCCACCGCTGTCTGCCCGTGGAACTCGGCCGGGAAGCTGATCTTGAACAGTACGTTCTCCATCACGTAGCTGCCGAAAGGGCGGCCGAGGGTCAGCGCCTGCCCGTGCATCGATACCGCCTCGAAGCCCCAGGTCGGCGCACTGAGCACGCTGGGGTAGCCCATCTCGCCGGTGGCGGCCATCAGCGCCAGGCGCACGCCACGGCTGGTCGCATCGCCGGCTGCCCAACTCTTGCGCGAACCGGTGTTGGGCGCATGCCGATAGGTGCGCAGCGCCTGCCCATCCACCCAGGCCAGCGACACCGCATTGAGCATGCGCTCGCGGTCCAGCCCGAGCATCTGCGCAACAACCGCAGTGGTGGCTACCTTGACCAGCAGCACGTGGTCCAGGCCAACGCGGTTGAAGGAGTTCTCCAGCGCCAAAACGCCCTGGATCTCGTGCGCCTTGATCATCGCCAGCAGCACGTCGTGCACGGTCGGCGGTGGGCGCCGCAACGCGGCCGCATTGTGGCCAAGCCAGTCGGCCACGGCGAGGATGCCACCGAGGTTGTCCGAGGGGTGGCCCCATTCGGCGGCCAGCCAGGTGTCGTTGAAATCCAGCCAGCGCACCATCGCGCCGATGTTGAAAGCCGCTTGCACCGGGTCGAGTACGAAGTTGGTACCGGGCACGCGCGCGCCATTGGCCACGCTGATGCCCGGCACCAGCGGACCCAGCAGCTTGCTGCAGGCGGGGAAGGACAGCGCCTCCAGCCCGCAGCCCAGCGTGTCGAGCAGGCAGTGATGCGCGGTCTGGAACGCCAGCGGCGAATCGATGCGGGTGTCACGCACGTAGTCGACGATGTCCACCAGCAGCGCATCCCAGGCTGCATGCGCGTTGGATGGGGGGTGGCTGTCGGACATTGTGCGGTCTCCTCGTTGGGGTGTACGGTTGCCCGTGCACCATGCCAACCAAGGTTGGCATCTACCAAGACAATCGGCCTCCGCGGCCCGGTAGTCGCCAACCTTGGTTGGCGTTTACCAGAGCATCAGCCAGCCGGCACCCGCACCTTGCCTTCCATCAGCACGCGGGCACTGCGGCTCATGATGGCCTTGGACACTGTCCACTGGCCGTCAACGAGTGCCGCCTGCGCACCCACACGCAAGGTGCCTGACGGGTGCCCGAAGGCAACGGCCTCACGTTCGCCGCCACCGGCCGCACGATTGACCAGCGTGCCGGGGATGGCCGCGGCGGTACCGATCGCCACTGCAGCGGTGCCCATCATCGCGTGGTGCAACTTGCCCATCGACAGCGCGCGTGCGTGCAGGTCAATGGCCGACGCCGGAATCGCCTTGCCGCTGGACGACACGTAGTCCTGCGCGGGGGCAACGAAAGCCACCTTCGGCGTGTGCTGGCGGGTGGCCGCATCTTCCAGCGTCTGGATCAGGCCCATGCGCAAGGCGCCATGGGCACGGATCTTCTCGAAGCGCTCCAGCGCCGCCTTGTCTTCGTTGATCGCCGGCTGCAACTCGGTGCCGGTGTAACCGAGGTCGGCAGCGTTGAGGAAAATGGTCGGGATGCCGGCGGTGATCATCGTCACCTCGAAACTGCCCACGCCCGGCACGTCCAGGGTGTCGACCAGGTTGCCGGTGGGGAACATCGCGCCCGCATCGCCATCGTCGGACGGGTCGATGAATTCCAGCTGGATCTCGGCGGCCGGGAAAGTCACGCCATCCAGCTCGAAATCGCCGATCTCCTGCACTTGCCCATCGCACATCGGCACATGGGCGATGATGGTCTTGCCGATGTTGGCCTGCCAGATGCGCACGGTGCACAAGCCATCGCGCGGCACCCGCGCCGGATCGATCAGGCCGTTGGCGATCGCAAACGGACCCACGGCAGTACTGAGATTGCCGCAGTTGCCGCTCCAGTCGACAAAGGCGGTGTCGATCGACACCTGGCCATACAGGTAATCCACGTCGTGATCCGGCACCGAAGCGGCGGAAATGATCACGCACTTGCTGGTGCTGGACGTCGCGCCGCCCATGCCGTCGGTCTGCTTGCCATACGGGTCGGGTGAACCGATCACGCGCATCAGCAGCGCATCGCGCGCGCCGCCCGGCACCTGCGCGGCGTCGGGCAGGTCCTGCAGGCGGAAGAACACGCCCTTGCTGGTGCCACCACGCATGTAGGTGGCGGGAATACGGAGTTGTGGGAGGAAGGCCATGGATCAATATCCTGAATACGATGAATCGATATCGGGGGTGAGCTCATCGTCTTCGAAAAATGCTCCCATGCCTCGCGCAGCATTCCAGATACGCACGATGGAAATGTGCGCAGGTAGCTCCACGTAATAGACCAGGTAGCCGTCGAAGCGACGAACCGGATGAAAGCGCAACGGCGCTGACAGCGAGGGCAACAGATCCGCATGCAGTGCGGAACCGGCACCGGGGTGTGCTTCGATAAGCTTCACTACGGATTCCACCGCATCGATGAAGCCGATTTCCAACGCCTCTCCGCCTTGATCTCCATACCAGCTGGCTGCCTGGTCAAGATCTCGAACTGCCGCAGGGGACCAGTGCAAGGGCTTCACTTGCGGTTCCGTGCACGCTTACGCAGCTTGTCGAAGTGATCCGGCGGCAGAGGCGCCGCAGGACCTGATGCCAGACCCTCGGCAATCAACTGCCTGAGCAGCTCTTCGGCCTTGCTTCTCTGGCGCTGGCGAATCAGGTCGCGCACGTAGTCGGAGGTGCTTGAATAGCCACCTTCGCGCACTTCTTCGTCCACGAACTGCTTGAGCGGATCGGTCAGCGAAATATTCATGGTGGCCATGAGACTCTCCATTGGCAATATTTGCCAAGTCAGTGTGCGCCCTGTCCTCATGTCGGACAAGCCCGCCCCCAATCTCCGGGAGCAGGCATTCAGTCCGGCATCACGCCACCTTGGCGCCTTCCAGGAAGTCCTGGGCGAAGCGCTGCAGCACGCCACCGGCCTCGTAGATCGCCACTTCCTCGTCGCTGTCCAGGCGGCAGGTCACCGGCACGATCACGTCCTGGCCGTCGCGGCGGTGGATGACCACGCGCAACTCTGCGCGCGGCGTCCGCTCGCCGATCACATCGAAGGTCTCGGTGCCGTCGATGCCCAGGGTCAGGCGGGTGGTGCCCGGCTTGAACTCCAGCGGCAGCACGCCCATGCCGATCAGGTTGGTACGGTGGATGCGTTCGAAGCCTTCGGCAACGATCGCCTCCACACCAGCCAGACGCACGCCCTTGGCGGCCCAGTCACGCGAGCTGCCCTGGCCGTAATCGGCACCGGCGATGATGATCAGCGGCTGCTTGCGCTCCATGTAGGTCTCGATCGCCTCCCACATGCGCATGACCTTGCCTTCCGGCTCCACGCGCGCCAGCGAGCCCTGCTTCACGCTGCCGTCTTCGTTGCGCACCATCTCGTTGAACAGCTTCGGGTTGGCGAAGGTGGCACGTTGCGCAGTCAGGTGGTCGCCGCGGTGGGTGGCGTAGGAATTGAAGTCCTCTTCCGGCAGGCCCATCTTCGCCAGGTACTCACCGGCAGCACTCGACGCCAGGATCGCGTTGGACGGCGACAGGTGATCGGTGGTGATGTTGTCCGGCAGCACTGCCAGCGCACGCATGCCCGCCAGCGTGCGCTCACCGGCCAGTGCGCCCTCCCAGTACGGCGGGCGGCGGATGTAGGTGCTCTGCGCGCGCCAGTCGTACAGCGGGCTGACCTTGGCAGCGTGCTCCACGCGCACGTTGAACATCGGGTTGTAGACCCTGCGGAACTGCTCCGGCTTCACTGCAGCCTTCACCACCGCGTCGATCTCGGCGTCGCTCGGCCAGATGTCCTTCAGGCGCACCTCGTTGCCGTCGGCGTCCACGCCCAGCACATCCTTTTCGATGTCGAAACGGATGGTGCCGGCGATGGCGTAGGCGATCACCAGCGGCGGCGAGGCAAGGAACGCCTGCTTTGCATACGGATGGATGCGGCCGTCGAAGTTGCGGTTGCCCGACAGCACCGCGGTGGCGTACAGGTCGCGATCAATGATTTCCTGCTGGATCTTCGGATCCAGCGCGCCGCTCATGCCATTGCAGGTGGTGCAGGCGAAGGCGACGATGCCGAAGCCCAGCTTCTCCAGGTCCGGCAGCAGGCCGGATTCCTCAAGGTACAGCTGCACGGCCTTCGAACCCGGCGCCAGCGACGACTTCACCCACGGCTTGCGCAGCAGACCGCGCTCGTTGGCCTTGCGTGCCAGCAGCGCCGCAGCGATCACGTTGCGCGGGTTGGAGGTATTGGTGCAGCTGGTGATGGCGGCGATGATCACCGCGCCGTCGGGCATCAAGCCCTGTGCCTGTTCGGCCTTGCCGGCCTCCAGCTTGGCGGCATCGGCGATGCCACGCTCGACCAGTTCCGATACCGGCAGGCGGCGATGCGGATTGCTCGGGCCGGCCATGTTGCGCACCACCGTCGACAGATCGAAGCGCAGCACGCGCTCGTACTGTGCGGTGGCCAGGTCATCGGCCCACAGGCCGGTGCTGCGCGCGTAGTTTTCGACCAGTGCGACCTGCGTTTCCTCGCGACCGGTCAGGCGCAGGTAATCAAGCGTCTGCCCGTCGATGTAGAACATCGCGGCGGTGGCGCCGTATTCGGGGCACATGTTGGAGATGGTGGCGCGATCACCGATGGTCAGTGCGGCGGCACCCTCGCCGAAGAATTCAAGCCAGGCGCCGACCACGCGTTCCTTGCGCAGGAACTCGGTCAGGGCCAGCACCACGTCGGTGGCAGTGATGTCCGGCTGCGGCCTGCCGGTCAGCTCGACGCCGATGATGTCCGGCAGGCGCATCCACGACGCGCGGCCCAGCATCACGTTCTCCGCTTCCAAGCCGCCCACGCCGATGGCGATCACGCCCAGCGCATCCACATGCGGGGTATGGCTGTCGGTGCCCACGCAGGTATCGGGGAAGGCCACACCGTCCTGCACGTAGATCACCGGCGACATCTTCTCCAGGTTGATCTGATGCATGATGCCGTTGCCCGGCGGAATCACGTCCACGTTCTCGAAGGCCAGCTTGGTCCAGTCGATGAAGTGGAAGCGATCTTCATTGCGGCGATCCTCGATGGCGCGGTTCTTCTCGAACGCCTGCGGATCGAAACCACCGCACTCCACCGCCAGCGAGTGATCGACGATCAGCTGCACCGGCACCACCGGATTGACCTTGGCCGGGTCACCGCCCTTGTCGGCGATCGCATCACGCAGGCCAGCGAGGTCGACCAGCGCGGTCTGGCCGAGGATGTCATGGCACACCACGCGCGCCGGGAACCACGGGAAGTCCAGGTCGCGACGGCGCTCGATCAGCTGTTTCAACGAGTCGGTCAGCGTGGCCGGGTCGCAGCGACGCACCAGGTTTTCGGCCAGCACGCGCGAAACGTACGGCAGCGTGGCATAGGCACCGGGCTGGATGGCATCGACCGCGGCGCGCGCGTCGAAGTAGTCCAGCGAGGCGCCGGGGAGGTTCTTGCGATAGTCGATATTCATGGGCTGGCGGAATGCTTGAGGCGGGCCGGGTGCCGGCGATGCGGCGGCGAAAACATCCGGCCGGCACGGGGCCGGCCGGATGCATGCAGCAGTGGAACGGTGGCGATGATCAGGAACGCTTGTCGATGGCCACGAACTCGCGATCTTCCGGACCGATGTAGTTGGCGCTCGGGCGGATGATCTTGCCGTCGATGCGCTGCTCGACGATGTGCGCGCTCCAGCCGGCGGTGCGGGCGATCACGAACAACGGGGTGAACATCGCGGTCGGCACGCCCATCATGTGGTAGCTGACGGCGCTGAACCAGTCCAGGTTCGGGAACATCTTCTTGATGTCCCACATCACCGTTTCCAGGCGCTCGGCGATGTCGTACATCTTCAGGCTCGACTGCTCTTCGGACAGTTCGCGGGCGACATCCTTGATCACCTTGTTGCGCGGATCGGACACGGTGTAGACCGGGTGGCCGAAACCGATCACCACTTCTTTGCGCTCGACGCGGGCCTTGATGTCTTCCTCGGCTTCGTCCGGATTGTCGTAGCGTTTCTGCACTTCAAAGGCCACCTCGTTGGCGCCGCCGTGCTTGGGACCGCGCAGTGCGCCGATGCCACCGCAGATCGCGCTGTACATGTCGCTGCCGGTGCCGGCGATGACGCGGCAGGCGAAGGTCGAGGCGTTGAACTCGTGTTCGGCGTACAGGATCAGCGAAGTGTGCATCGCCTTCACCCACGAATCCTGCGGCTTCTCGCCGTGCAGCAGGTGCAGGAAGTGGCCACCGATGGAGTCATCGTCGGTTTCCACGTCGATCGCGCGACCGTTGTGGCTCCAGTGGTACCAGTACAGCAGCATCGAGCCCAGGCAGGCCATCAGCTTGTCGGCGATGTCGCGCGCGCCCGGATGGTTGTGGTCGTCCTTCTCCGGCGACACGCAGCCGAGTACGGACACGCCGGTGCGCATCACGTCCATCGGGTGCGCCGACGGCGGCAGCTCCTCCAGCGCAGCCTTCACCGCAGCCGGAATGCCACGCAGCGACTTCAGCTTGGCCTTGTACG
The DNA here is from genome assembly GCF_042787595.1 of Stenotrophomonas sp. YIM B13575. NCBI lineage: Bacteria > Pseudomonadati > Pseudomonadota > Gammaproteobacteria > Lysobacterales > Lysobacteraceae > Stenotrophomonas > Stenotrophomonas sp. YIM B13575. Next base: position 14,715 of record NZ_JBHZOP010000086.1, read on the forward strand.
AAACCAGCTCGGCGCGGGTCGGCAGCTTGCCGTGCACCAGCAGGTAGGCGATTTCCTCGAACTCGCTGGTATTGGCCAGGTCCAGGATGTCGTAGCCGCGGTAATGCAGGTCGTTGCCACTGCGGCCGACGCTGCACAGCGCGGTGTTGCCGGCGGCGGTGCCGGACAGGGCGACGGACTTCTTCGGCTTGAAGGTCGGGGTTGCGGTCGTATCGTTCATGTTTCCCTCCGAAACTTGATGGTGCAGGGTACTGCTTATTTCTTGGCGGCGAACAGCGCATCGAGCTGCTGCTCGAAGGCGTGGTAGCCGATACGGTCATACAGCTCCTCGCGGGTCTGCATGCTGTCGATCAGGTTGCGCTGGTGGCCTTCGCGGCGGACCGTCTGGTAGACGTTCTCGGCCGCCTTGTTGGCGGCGCGGAACGCCGACAGCGGGAACAGCTGGATGGCCACGCCGGCCGAGGCCAGTTCGTCTCGGCTGAACAGCGGGGTCGCGCCGAATTCAGTGATGTTGGCCAGCACCGGCACCTTCACCGCATCAACGAAGCGGCGATAGGTCTCCAGGTCGTAGGCGGCCTCGGCGAAGATGCCGTCGGCACCGGCGTCGACGCAGGCGATGGCGCGCTCGATGGCCTTGTCCACACCGTCCACCTGGATGGCGTCGGTGCGTGCGATCAAGAAGAAGTCCGGATCGGTCTTGGCATCGGCAGCCGCCTTCACGCGGTCGACCATTTCGCCCTGCGAGACGATCTCCTTGCCCGGGCGATGACCGCAGCGCTTGGCGCCGACCTGGTCTTCGATATGGCAGGCGGCCGCGCCGGCCTTGATCAGCGACTTCACGGTGCGCGCGATGTTGAACGCGCTCGGGCCGAAGCCGGTATCGATGTCGACCATCAGCGGCAGGTCGCAGACATCGGTGATGCGGCGCACGTCCACCAGCACGTCTTCCAGGGTGTTGATGCCCAGGTCCGGCAGGCCCAGCGAGCCGGCAGCAACGCCGCCGCCGGACAGATAGATGGCGCGGAAACCGGCGCGCTTGGCCAGCAGCGCATGGTTGGCGTTGATCGCGCCGATCACCTGCAGCGGCGATTCGGCAGCCAGCGCCTCGCGGAAGCGGGCACCAGCGGAGAAGGGGGTGGAAGCGGTCATGCGGCGATCCAGGTTGAAGGACAGAGGGGTAAGCGCAAGCACCATGCCAACCTGCAAGCGATTGATTTCACGGGGATGACCGGTCAACCGCAGTGAAACATATGAAACATTGAAACAGATGTATCATGCAACATCGCCGCTCCCGATCCCCGCACCATGTACCTGCCCCGCTCGCCCCTGCGCCACGCCGATGCCGACCCCGGCCGCCCGGTGATCTGGACCGTCAGCGTCTCGCGCCTGACCGGCCTGCTGGGCGATGTCATTCCCGAATTCGATCGCCGCGCACGCATCGAGCAGATCAACCTCGGCTTCGAGGAAGCAGTGGAAGTGATCGGCCAGCGCCTCCGCCGCGAGCACTGCGACGTGGTGATCGCCGGCGGCTCCAACGCGGCCTGGTTGCGCGGCCGCCTGGACCTGCCGCTTGTGCCGATCCAGGCCAACGGTTTCGATCTGATGGAAGCGCTGGCGCGGGCGCGCCGCATCGCCCCGCGCATCGGGCTGGTGACCCACGCAAGCGATGTGCCGGTGTTCAGCAGCTTCCAGCAGAGCTTCGGCCTGGACATCGAGCATCGCCGCTTCGTCACCCGCGAAGACGCCCGCGACTGCATCGCCGACCTGCGCGCCAACGGCATCGAAGTGATCGTCGGCACCGGCATGGCCATCGACCATGCCGAGCAGGCCGGACTGCCGGGCGTGCTGCTGTACTCGGCCGATTCGGTGCGGCAGGCCTTCGAGCACGCGCTGGAACTGACCCAGACCCTGGCACGCTCGGCGGACGCGCGCCCGGCCGCACGCCGAAGGGCTGCACCGCGCGCCGATGCACATGCGCTGCTCGGCGACAGCAACGCGATGGCCGACGTGCGCGCGCAGATCGCGCTGTACGCCCCGCACGACAGCACCGTACTGGTCACCGGCGAGACCGGCACCGGCAAGGAACTGGTAGCGCGGCAGCTGCATGCGGCCAGCGGCCGGCGGGGGCGCTTCGTCGCACTGAACTGCGGCGCGATCAGCGAATCGCTGCTGGAGGCCGAGCTGTTCGGCTACAGCGATGGCGCCTTCACCGGTGCACGGCGCGGTGGTCGCGTCGGCCTGGTCGAGGCCGCCGACGGCGGTACATTGTTCCTGGATGAGATCGGCGAACTGCCGCTGCCGTTGCAGACCCGCCTGCTGCGCGTGCTGGAAGAACGCGAGGTGCTGCGCGTCGGTGCAACCGAACCGACGCCCGTCGACCTGCGCGTGGTCGCCGCCACCCTGCAATCGCTGGAACAGCGCGCGGCGGCTGGCAGCTTCCGTCGCGATCTGTATTACCGGCTGGCCGCGTTGCGCATCGCGTTGCCCACTCTGCGCGCGCGTCGCAGCGATATCCCGCTGCTGACCACGCACTTCTTCCGCCAGCTGCGCGGCATCGATGCACCGCTGGATGCAGAAGCGCTGGCCCTCCTCAGCGCTGCCGACTGGCCGGGCAATGTGCGTGAGCTGCGCAATCTGGTCGATCGGCTGCGCATCCACTGGCAGCCGGGTGAAGGGCTGATCGATGCCGCGCGACTGCTGCAGCTGGCACCGGAGCTGGTGAACGAAGGCGTCGCTGCACTGCCGGTGGAAAGCAACGGCAAGCGACCGCCGCGTGCGCAGTTGGAGGCGCTGCTGCAGGAACACCGCAATGACCGCGAGGGCATGGCACAGGCGCTGGGCGTATCACGCACCACGCTGTGGCGGTGGCTGCGTGCGGAGGGGTTGTAACCACCTATTGCCTGGTGGGTGCGAACCTTGGTTCGCACCGCTCTTCCGTCAGGCACCTCATCCACGCATGGCGTGGATCTACTGGCATCGCGAGACGCTACACCAGCAGTTCATCGGCCACACGCGCCTCATCACTACGCCCTACGGGTACAGCAGGCGCTTGCTCCAGCGCCCTTCGGCGCCGGCTTCATAGCACCAGCGCTCGTGCAGGCGGAACTGCGCGCCGTACCAGAACTCGATGCGGTCAGGCACCACGCGCAGACCACTCCAGCCGTCCGGACGCGGCACGTCCTTGCCGTCGAAGCGTGCCTCGACCTCGGCCACGCGCGCGTCGAACTCCTCGCGCGAATTCAACGTCTTCGACTGCAGCGACGCCCATGCGCCGATCTGGCTCATGCGCGGACGGCTGGCGAAATAGGCATCTGCCTCGGCGTCGGCAACCTGCTCCACGCGCCCCTCGATGCGCACCTGGATGCCGGCCTCGCGCAGGCTGCGCCACAGGAACAGCAGCGCTGCCTGCGGATTGGCCTGCAGTTCGCTGCCCTTGTGGCTGTCCAGGTGGGTGTAGAACACGAAGCCGCGCTCGTCGAACGCCTTCAACAACACGGTGCGCGCCGACGGCCGGCCCTGCGTATCGGCAGTGGCTACGGTCATCGCATTGGGCTCCACCTCGCGGCTCTGTTTCGCTTCTTCGAACAGGGCGGCAAAGGTCGACAGGGCTTCGGCGTACAGGTCGCTCATGACAGCATTCTTCTCACACGGTTTGGGCTATTGTGGCGGCATGGTCGCTGCTGCGTACATGCCCCAGGTGAAAGGATTCCCCGAAACAGTGGTCGAGCAGGCGCTGGATGACGCGCTGGGCAGCAGTACAGCCGTTCCAGTATTGGCGATCAGCGGCCTGCAGGGGAGCGGCAAATCGACGCTGGCCGCGCAGGTGGTCGCCCGCGCCCAGGCTCGTGGCCTGAACGCCGCAACGCTCTCCATCGACGATGTCTACCTGACCCGCGCCCAGCGCCAGCGCTTGGCCCGGCAGGTGCACCCGTTGTTGATCACCCGTGGCCCGCCGGGCACCCATGACCTGCCGCTGGCGCATGCGGTACTGGATGCAGTGGCCGCACGACAGCCGCTGGCCCTGCCCCGCTTCGACAAACTGGCCGACGAGCGCCTGCCCGAAGCGCAGTGGCCGCAGCTCGAAAAGCCGCTGGACCTGCTGGTGTTCGAGGGCTGGTTCCTCGGCACTCCGGCGCAGAACGAGGCCGAACTGGATCCTCCCCTCAACGCACTCGAGCGCGAGGCCGATGCCGATGGCCGCTGGCGACGCTGGTGCAACCAGGCACTGGCCCGCGACTACCCGGCGCTGTGGCAGCGCTGTGATCGCCTGTGGTTCCTGCAGCCCCCGGATTTCTCGGTGGTGCCGCGTTGGCGCTGGCAGCAGGAGCAGAACCTGCAGGCGGCACAGCCGGGCCGGCACGGCATGAGCCGGCCGCAGCTGGAGCGCTTCGTGCAGTACTACGAGCGGGTCAGCCGGCAGGCATTGCGTGCGCTGCCGGACATTGCCGACCGGATGGTGGTGCTGGATGCGCAGCGCCAGGTGCAGGCGCTGCGCTGAGCAGGCTCACTCCACCAGGAAGGTGATCCGCAGGTTCACCCGCCATTCGGTGATCTCACCGTTGCCGTCGGTGACCACCTTGGTCTCGTTGATCCAGGCGCCCTGGATGCCCTTGACCGTCCCGGACACCTTTTTCAATCCGCTGCGCACCGCGTCCTCCACGCTCTTGGGCGAGGACGCATTGATTTCGATGACCTTGGCAACCGACATGGCAGGTACTCCGTCAGGCGCGGGAAACCCCGCAGGAACCTCCACCCTGACGTGAAGAACGTAAAGGCCAAGGCACGGAGGTGTTAGCATCAGAGGGCATGAATCCCGCTCCGAACCTGATCCTGATCGGCCCCATGGGTGCCGGTAAAACCTGCATCGGCCGCCGCCTCGCCGAGCGCTTCACGCTGGACTTCGTCGACGTCGACCAGGCCATCGTCGATGCGACCGGGGCCAGCATCCCCACGATCTTCGAGCATTCCGGCGAGGCCGGCTTCCGCGCCCATGAGCGCCAGGCGCTGGCACAGGTGCTGGCCGGCCGTGGCCAATTGGTTTCCACGGGCGGTGGTGCCGTGCTCGATCCGGACAATCGCGCCCTGATCGCCCGGCGTGGCTTTGTCGTCTACCTGCGGGTCAGCGTCGCGGCCCAGCTGGAGCGCCTGTCACGCGACAAGGCGCGCCCCCTGCTGCAACGGCCGGACCGCGAACAGGTGCTGCATGATCTGGCCGCGCATCGCGACCCGCTGTATCGCGAGCTGGCCGATGTCACCCTTGATACCGACCCGTTTACCGCAGCCGATGCGACCGCCCAGCTTGTGCTCAAGCTGGCCACGCACTGGCAGCGACAGGACCCCACTGCATGACTTCCCCTGCCCTGCTGCAGGTCGCCGTTGGCGGCGACCGCCCCTATTCCATCACCATCGGCGCCGGCGCCCAGGCCGACGGCGCCGCACTGGCCAGCCATGTGCGTGGCCGCCATGTACTGCTGGTCAGCGACAGCGAGGTTGCGCCACGTTATCTGGATGCCGTCAGGCAGACCCTGCTGGCCGCACGCCCGGACCTGATCGTGGGTGAGCATGTGCTTGCTGCCGGCGAAGCCTCCAAGACCCTGGCCGAGTTCGGTTCGGTCATCGAGGCCCTGGCTGCGCTCGGCGCAACCCGCGATGCCTGCGTGTTCGCCCTCGGCGGCGGTGTGGTCGGCGACCTCGCCGGCTTTGCTGCAGCCTGCTGGATGCGCGGCGTCGACTGCGTGCAGCTGCCGACCACGCTGCTGGCGATGGTTGACTCCTCGGTGGGCGGCAAGACCGCCGTGGATATCCCGTCCGGCAAGAATCTGGTCGGCGCGTTCCATCCGCCGCGTGCGGTGATCGCCGATACCCGGGTGCTGGCCACCCTGCCGCCGCGCGAGCTGCGTGCCGGCCTGGCCGAAGTGGTGAAGTACGGTGCGCTGGGTGATGCGCTTTTCTTCGAGTGGTTGCAGCAGCATGCCGACGCCCTGGTGGCCGGCGAGGATGCCGTGATCGCCGAAGCCATCGCCCGCAGCTGCCGGCACAAGGCCGCGATCGTCGAGCGCGATCCCTTCGAGAAGGGCGAGCGCGCCCTGCTCAACCTCGGCCACACCTTCGGCCACGCCATCGAAACCGAACAGGGCTACTCCGCACCGGGGCGCGATGCGCTCAACCACGGTGAGGCCGTGGCGGTGGGCATGGTGCTGGCGGCCCGCCTCTCCACTGACCTGGGCCTGGCCGACGACGCCGACCGCGTGCGGTTGCAGGCGCTACTGGAGCAATTGGGCCTGCCGGTGGCCATCCCCGCCGGACTGGACCCGCAGGCCCTGCTCGGCCGCATGCGCCTGGACAAGAAGAACGTGGCCGGCCGCCTGCGCCTGGTGCTGTGGCGTGGCATCGGCCGTGCCGAAGTGGTGCCGGACGTGGATGAAGCGGCGGTACTGAAGGTACTGGACGCAGGCTGACCGCTTCCGCGGTCGCCGTGCATGGCCCGGCGCAACCGGATTGTGCCGCGGCATGAAGCGCAGCCGAGCGTGGGCTCGGCTCTACAGGTCCGTGCCGCCCCGGGGCGATACAATCGACGCCATGCACGTCCACCTGCAACAACCCGCCGACGGTGCCCAGGCACCGCGCTTCCTGCGCCTGACCCTGGTCCCGGACCTGTTCGGCGGCTGGGAGCTGCTGCGCGAATCCGGCCGCGTCGGCGCCCGCTCGCAGCTGCGGCGCGAGCTGTACCTCAAGGCCGACGAAGCCCGCCACGCCTACGAGAAGGCCCGCGATGCCGAACTGCATCGGGGCTTCCAGATTCTTTCGCACGGCGACTGACTGCGCCGCTGCCCTTTTCGCCCAAGGAATGCCCACTGTGACCAGCCCTCTCCGCAACGATCGCCTGCTGCGCGCCCTGCGCCGCGAACCGGTGGACTGCACCCCCGTCTGGCTGATGCGCCAGGCCGGCCGCTATCTGCCGGAATATCGCGCCACCCGGGCCAAGGCCGGCAGCTTCCTGGCCATGGCCAAGAACCCGGAGATCGCCTGCGAAGTCACCCTGCAGCCGCTGCGCCGCTTCCCGCTGGACGCGGCCATCCTGTTCTCGGACATCCTCACCATTCCCGATGCCATGGGCCTGGAGCTGTACTTCGTCGAAGGCGAAGGCCCGAAGTTCCGTCACCCGGTGCGCGATGAAGCGGCCATCGCCAGGCTGGCGGTGCCGGACATGGAACAGGACCTGGGCTATGTGATGGACGCGGTACGCCTGATCCGCCGCGAACTGGACGGCCAGGTGCCGCTGATCGGTTTCTCCGGCAGCCCGTGGACGTTGGCCTGCTACATGGTCGAAGGCGGCGGCAGCAAGGATTTCGCCCGCATCAAGGCGATGGCGCTGAATCATCCGCAGGCCCTGCACCGTCTGCTGGAAGTAACCACCGACGCGGTGATCGCCTACCTCGGCGCGCAGCGCGCCGCTGGTGCGCAGGCCCTGCAGGTGTTCGACACCTGGGGCGGCGTGCTGTCGCCGGCGATGTACCGCGAGTTCTCGCTGCGCTACCTGCAGCGCATCGCCGAAGGCCTGGAGCGCGGCGAAGGCAGCGAGCGCACGCCGCTGATCCTGTTCGGCAAGGGCACCGGCCTGCACCTGGAAGCGCTGTCGCAGACCGGCGCCGATGCGCTCGGCCTGGACTGGACGCTGGACCTGGATGAAGCACTGCGCCGCACCGGTGGCCGCGTTGCCCTGCAGGGCAACCTGGACCCGACCACGCTGTACGCCTCGCCCGATGCGATCGCCGCCGCCGCCGCGCGCGTGCTCGACACCTATGCCGCCGGCAATGGCGGTTCGCGCGAGGGTCATGTGTTCAACCTCGGCCACGGCATGTCGCCGGACATGGACCCGGCCCATGTACAGGTGCTGGTCGACGCGGTGCACGCGCACAGCCAACGCTGAACATTCCGCATGCGATCGCGGCGCGATGTTGATCGCGCCGTGACCCGCAGTGCGCGATCATGGCGTCCCCCACGCTGCACCGGCCGCACGCCATGTCCACATCGCCATCGACCTACACCCGCCAGCGCCCACTGCTGTGGCTGGTGTCCTTGGCGATCTTCATGCAGATGCTGGACTCGACCATCGTCAACACGGCGCTGCCGGCGATGGCGGCCAGCCTCGGCGAAAGCCCCCTGCAGATGCAGTCGGTGGTCTTCAGCTACGCACTGGCCGTGGCCACCTTCATCCCCGCCTCCGGCTGGATCGCCGACCGCTACGGCACCCGTCGCACCTTCCTGGTAGCGATCATCCTGTTCACCCTCGGCTCGCTGGCCTGCGCCTTGGCCCAGCACCTGCACCAGCTGGTCGGCGCACGCGTGCTGCAGGGCATCGGTGGTGCGATGCTGCTGCCGGTCGGGCGCCTGGCGGTGATGCGCTCGGTACCGCGCGAGGACTTCCTGCGTGCGATGAGCTTCATCGCCATTCCGGCCCTGGTGGGTCCGCTGATCGGCCCGACCCTGGGCGGCTGGCTGGTCGAAATCGCCTCGTGGCACTGGGTGTTCCTGATCAACCTGCCGATCGGCGTCATCGGTTTCATCGCGGCGATGAAGATCATGCCCGACCACTACGCCAGCCATCGCACCCGTTTCGACCTGCGCGGCTACGCGATGCTGGCGTTCGCGATGGTGGTGCTGTCACTGGCGCTGGATGGCATTTCCGGGCTCGGCACGCCGCACGCGCTGGTGATGCTGATGACCGTCGCAGGGCTGGCAGCGCTGGTCGGCTACTGGCTGCATGCCGCCAACTCCACCGCGCCGTTGTTCTCGCTGGCACTGTTCCGCGTGCCCAGCTATCGCATCGGCATTCTCGGCAACCTGTTCTCGCGCATCGGCAGCAGCGCCATGCCGATGCTGATTCCGCTGCTGCTGCAGGTCGGCCTTGGTCTGGGGCCGATGAACGCCGGCCTGATGATGGTGCCGGTGGCGGCCGCGGGCATGGTGTCGAAGAAGCTGGCGGTGAAGCTGGTTGAACGCTACGGCTATCGCCGCGTGCTGATGACCAACACCGTGCTGGTCGGCCTGGCGATGGCCAGCTTCATCCTGATGACGCCGGGCCAGCACCTGAGCGTGCGCCTGCTGCAGCTGGCGTTCTTCGGTGCGGTCAATTCGCTGCAGTTCACCGTGATGAACACCGTCACCCTGCGCGACCTCGACCGCGAGTTCGCCAGTTCCGGCAACAGCCTGCTGTCGATGGTGATGATGCTCGCCGCCGGCTTTGGTGCGGCGGCTGCAGGCAGCCTGCTGGCCGCGTTCGGCACGCAGCTGGAAGGCCACGGCGCGACGGCGGCGCTGCACGCCACGTTCCTGTGCGTGGGCGCGATCACCCTGACCTCGACGCTGATCTTCTGGCAGCTGCCCGACACCAAGCCGGAGCCGCGCGAGGTCGAGCACGTAGCGGAGTAGTGGGTTCGGCAGGGCTGCGCCCTGCACCTGCAGAGGCCACTGCGCAAGCAACAGCAACGGCAACAGCGGGCTATCCGTGGGATGGCGGGGCGGTGTCGGATTGCGGGGACGCCGCAAGTACGTCCCTGTAGGCTTGGCCGCAGCATCCATGCCGCGGACACCCCGCAATCCGACAC
>NZ_JBHZOP010000087.1:0-7574 GCF_042787595.1 Stenotrophomonas sp. YIM B13575
GTCCGGTTGCGGGGGTGTCCGCGGCATGGATGCCGCGGCCAAGCCCCCAGGGACGGGTTTACGGCGTCCCCCGCAACCGGGCCCACCCCGCCACCCCAAGTAATGCAGGCTTTTGACGTTGCCGTTGCCGTCGATTCGGCAGGTGCAGGGCGCAGCCCTGCAAAAGAAAACCCTACCTTACGGCCACCGCATCTCGCCCTTGGCCACCTTCGCACTCAACTCCAGCGACTCCACACCTGCCAGCTTCGGATAGCGCGCCTGCATCGCCTTCACCAACGCAGCGCTGTCCTTGGCCTTGGCTGATTCAACATCGAAGGCGCGGATGTACTCCGCCGTGAAGCGCAGCGCACTGGCATCCAGTGCCGCACCCTCCGCGTAATGACCGGGCACCACCACCTTCGGCTTCAACGCCTGCAGCTGCTGCAGCGTGCGCAGCCAATCGGCATGCGACTGCGGCGTCTGCGTATCGGCCATCCACACATGCTCGCCGGCCACCACCGGAATGCCACCGACGATCGCGCGCAGCGACGGCACCCACAGCACGCTGCGGTCCGGCGTCGGTCCATCCAGGCCGATCAACGGCAGGCGCTGGCCTTCCAGCTGCAGTGCATCGCCTTCCAGTACCGCTGGCACCACGATGCGTGCGGGAGCGTCGGCGCCCATCTTCGGCCCCCAGTACGCCAGCTTGCCGGCCTGGGATTCACGGATATGCGCTAGGGTCTGCGCGGTGGCGACGATGCGCGCCTGCGGGAACGCGTCCTGCACGGTGGCCAGGCCGAAGTAGTAATCCGGATCGCCATGGCTGATGTAGATGGTGGTCAGCTGCTTGCCGCTGGCGCGGATCTGCTCGACCAGCCGGCGCGCATCGCCGGCAGCGAACTGCGCGTTGACCAGGATCGCGTCGTTGCGCCCTTCGATCAGCACCGAGGACACCGAGAACATCGCCTGCGGGCCGGGATGGAAGGTCTGCAGGCGCAGCTGGGATTTCGCGGCGCTGGCAGGCGCAGGCGCGGCCGGTGCGGCCAGCAGCGGGGTGCTGGCGAAGCTGGCAGCCAGCGCGAGGGGAAGCAGCAGGGCAGCGGTACGCATGGGGAATTCCTCGTGTAGAGCCGAGCCATGCTCGGCTGCATGTTTGCGTTGAGCCGAGCGTGGGCTACGCCGGGCGTCCTTGCCCGGCCCCCTGCGGGCCGTCGCAAGCGACGTTGGCAACGGCTCCTGCCGTTACCTTCGACGTTACAGGTGGGTAGCGCCGGGCCATGCCCGGCGGGCGGGCAGGCCGGCGCGCGCCATGATCAGTACGCCGCCGTGATGATCTGCTTCGGGTACTTGCGCGCTTCCAGTTCGGCGACGAACGCGGCGCCGTAGTCGGCGTAGCTGATGCGGCTGTGGCCGCTGGCATCGGCGAGGAAGGCCTTGGGCTGCACGCGATACTGCCCACGCTCTTCACCCGGGCCGATTTCGGCCGCCGGCGAGAAGAAGGTCCAGTCCAGGTCATCCACTGCCTGCAGGCGGTTGAAGGCTTCACGGTGGGCCAGCGCGTAGGGCTTGTAGGCCTCCGGGAAGGTGGGGGTGTCGACCAGCTGCACGCCGGGGGCGACTTCCAGGCTGCCAGCACCGCCGACCACCACCAGGCGCGGCACGTTGGCCTTGCGGGCGGCGTCGGCCAGCTGCGCGGCAACCTCGCCGACGCGACCGATGTCGTCGCCCGGGCGCGGGCCGTAGGCGCTGGCCAGCACATCGTGGCCGGCAATGGCGGCGACCAGGGCATCCTGGTCGTCCAGCGAGGCGATGACCGGATGGGCGCCGGCCAGCTCGGCCGGCAGGTCCTGCGCGCTCCGCACGATGACGGTCAGTTGGTGGCCGTTGGCCAGCGCGTGGCGGGCGATCTGGCGGCCGATATTGCCGGTGGCACCGACGAGGGCGATCTTCATGGCAGGACTCCGTGGGGTAGGGCGGGGGAATGGGGCCACTGTAGGCCGCTGCAGTCGCTCGAAAAACAGCGTATAACGCGCTTGTTTGTTGCATGGATCGAGCAGATGGACCGATTGACCGCCATGACCGTGTTCGTCGAGGTCGCCGAGCGCGGCAGCCTTACCGCCGCCGCCGAGGTGCTGGACATGTCGCGGGCGATGGTCAGCCGCTACTTGGCCGAAGTAGAAGGCTGGCTGGGTGCGCGGCTGCTGCACCGGACCACGCGGCGGGTCAGCCTGACCGGGGCCGGTGAAGCCGCGCTGGCGCGTTTCCGGCAGATGCTGGCGATCAGCGATGAACTGCAGGGCGAGCTGGCCAGCGACGATCCTGAGCCGCACGGCACATTGCGCATCACCGCCAGCGTCTCGTTCGGGCAGAGCCATCTGGCGCGCGCAGTGGCCGCCTTCGTGCAGCGCCATCCGGCCGCCCGCATCGAACTGCTGCTGGTCGACCGCACGGTCAACCTGGTGGAGGAGCGCGTCGACCTTGCGGTGCGCATCGCAAGGCAGATCGATCCCAGCCTGATCGCACGTCGGTTGGCGATCTGCCGCTCGGTGCTGTGCGCGACGCCGGCCTATCTGCAGGCACGTGGCACGCCGACTGCCCCCGAACATCTCGCCACGCACAACTGCCTGACCCATCACTACGTCGGCAAGAGCCTATGGCAGCTGCATCGCGAAGGGCGTTCGTTGTCGGTTGCGGTGGGCGGCAACATCAGTGCCAATGAAGCGTCGCTGCTGCTGGAGGCCGTGCGCGCCAATGCCGGCATCGCCATGTTGCCGACCTACCAGGTCGCACCGTTGCTGCGCAGTGGCGAACTGATCGAACTGCTGCCCGAGTACAGCCTGGACGAGCTCGGCATCCATGCGGTGTACGCGTCGCGTCGACAGCAGCCCGCCATCATGCGGCGATTCCTGGACTTCCTCGCCGAATGCTTCGCGAGCCCGGCCTTCCAGGATCTGGACTGGCGCCCTTCGGGCAAGGAGAACACATGAACCATGGACAGGCGTTGATCGACCACAACCGTGCCGCCTGGGACCGCCAGGCCAGCGAGGTGCGCGAGTGGTCGCGACCGGTGGATGCCGAAACGATTGCCGCCGCACGCGAGGGACGCTGGCAGGTACACCTGACGCCGCGTGCGCTGCCGCTGGATTGGCTGGGCGATGTGCGGGGCAGGCGCATCCTGTGCCTGGCCTCGGCCGGTGGCCAGCAGGCGCCCGTGCTTGCTGCGGCAGGCGCCGAGGTGACCGTGTTCGATCTTTCCGATGGGCAGCTGGCGCAGGACCGCGCCGTGGCCGACCGCGATGGTCTGTCGCTGCGCACCGTGCAGGGTGACATGCGTGATCTGCAGGCCTTTGCCGACGACAGCTTCGACGTGGTGTTCCATCCCATCTCGAACCTGTACGTGCCCGACGTGCGCCCTGTGTGGGGCGAGTGCCACCGGGTGCTGGCGCGCGATGGCCTGCTGATGGCCAGCTTCTACAATCCGGTGGTGTTCGTCGCTGCGCGTGACGCACAGTTGAGCGAGCAGGGCCTGATCCGCCCGCAGTACGCGATTCCCTATTCCGACCTGGAAGACCTGGAGCCGGCCGCGCGCGAGGCCAAGCTGGCCCGTGGCGAAGCGCTGACATTCGGCCACAGCCTGGGTGATCTGATCGGCGGGCAGCTGGATGCAGGGTTCGTCATCGATCGCTTCATGGAAGACTGGCAACCGCAGCCGCGTTTCCTGATCGATCGCTACCTGCCGACCTTCCTGGCCACCCGCGCACGCCGGGTCGGCTGAAGGCGCGGGCGTACAATGGACGGCCCCACGTTGCACGAGTGAGCTGTCCCTTGTCGTATCCCTATCCGCTGGTCGTGTTCGACCTCGATGGCACGCTGGTCGACAGCGCCGCCGATATCGCCGAAGCACTGAACCGCACGCTGCAAGACATCGGTCTGGCGCGCGTACCCGAAGCCACCGTGCTGGGCTGGATCGGCGACGGCGTGCGCAGGTTGGTCGAACAGGCGGTGCAGGCTGCCGGGCGCGAAATCGACCTGGCAGCGGTGATGCCGACGTTCATGGTCCACTACCGCGAATGCCTGCTGCGCAGCCCGCGGCTGTTCGATGGCGTGGTGGAAGCGCTGGCAGGATTGCGCGCGCTGAACGTACCGCTGGCCATCTGCACCAACAAGCCGGCCGCGCTGGTGCCGCCGTTGCTGCAGCACCTGGGCATCGCCGAGGCTTTCGCGCTGGTGCTGGGCGGTGATTCGCTGCCGCAGCGCAAGCCCAGCGGCGAGCCGTTGCGGCATATCGCCGCGCATTTCGAACTGCCCGTTGATGCGTGCCTGATGGTGGGCGACTCGCTTACCGATTACCGCGCCGCCGAAGACGCCGGCATGCCGATCGCCCTGGTGCGTTACGGCTATCCGCGCGGACTGGACCTGGACAACGCGCACGCTGTCGCAGTGATCGACGACCTGCGCGAACTGCCGGGGTTGGCTGCAGGCATTCCGGTGTAGAGCCGAGCCTGCGCTCGGCTCTACAAGTAGATCGACGCCATGCGTCGATGGCATCTGGGGGCGCCGGGCAATGCCCGGCGCCCCTTTTCACTTCGGCTGGTAACGCACGCTCAGCTGGTACTCGCGGCCGGGCTGGTTGAACCACGCCACGGTCTCGTACTCGCGGTCGAACACATTGGCCACCCGCGCCAGCACCGACCATGCCGGGGTCAGCGCGTATTCGGCGCGCAGATCCAGCGTGCCGTAGCCGCCGACCTTCACCGCGTTGGCGGCATCGTCGTGGCGCTTGCCCGCGCCCTGTACGGTCAGGCCGGTGCGGAAGTCGCCGAAGCGGCGGTCGATGTCCAGGCGCGCGGTCTGCTGCGCACGGCGTGCCAGCCAGTTGTCGAACTGCGCGCTGCCGTTGGTGCGGTTGCGCGGGTCGGTGAAACTCAGCTGCGCGTTGATGTCGAAGCCGGCCACGGTGGCGCCGCCGGTCAATTCCGCACCGCGGATGCGTGCCTTTTCGACCTGCTGCATGCGGAAGGTGGCCGCGTCATAGGTGATCAGGTCATCGATGCGGGTCTCGTACACGTCCAGGCCCCAGCGCCAGCCCTGGCCCTGCTGCGAGATGCCGAGGTTGGCACTCTTGGACTTCTCCGGGTCCAGCGTCGGCACGCCGCTCCACGGGTCGTACAGGTCGCTGAAGGTCGGCGCCTTGAACGCGGTGCCGTAGCTGGCGTTGACGCGCAGGCCATGGCCCAGCTCCATCGCCCAGCCGAGGCTGCCGGTGGCGTGGTTGCCGAACTGCTGGTTGTCGTCGTTACGCGCGCTGGCCTGCAGCTGGTGACGGCCGAAGCGCGCCTGGTACTGCAGGAACACGCCGGTATTGCGGCGGCTGTCGACCAGGTAACCGGCGCTGCTGCCGTCCAGGTTGTCTTCGCTCCAGTCCACGCCGGCGCTGAGCAGCTGGCCTTCGGCCACACCGATGTCGGCCTGCAGCGAGGCGCTGTCGCGGTGCGTCTGTGCGCTGCCACGTGCACCGAAGTCGCCGAAGTTGTCGGACTCGTTGTCGCTGCGGCCGACATTGGCGGTCAGCGTCAGCTGCTCGGACGGGGTGTAGCGCACCTTGCCGGCCAGCACCTGCTGGCGGGTCTCGGAGTAGTTGTAGTAGCCGTCGTAGTGGTTCTTGCCGTCGGCGCGCAGCGCGCTGCCTTCCACGGTCCACTGCTCGCTCAGGTTGTAGCCACCACGCAGGCTCTTGGACAGGTTGCGGTAGCCATCGCGGTCGGGTTCATCGGCGAAGCAGCCGGCAAACAGCGTGGCCGAACCGCGGCAGGCATCGATGCCGTCCGAATGCTGGTAGGCGATGTCGGCGCCGAACCAGCCGCGTTCGGTGCCACCACCGATGCCGCCACTGGCTTCACGCAGGCCGTTGCTGCCGCCCCCCAGCTGGAAGTGCGGCGCGAAATCACCCTGGTTGCGGCGGGTGAAGATCTGGATCACGCCACCGATGGCGTCGGCACCGTACAGGCTGGACTGCGGGCCGCGCACGATTTCCACGCGCTCGATCTGCGCCAGCGGCAGATCCTGGTACATCGCCAGGCCGAGGTCGGCGCTGTTGATGCGCACGCCATCGACCAGCACCACGGTATGCGAGGAGTTGGTGCCACGCAGGAACAGCGAGCTCTGCTTGCCGAGGCCACCGGCATTGGTCAGGTTGATGCCGGCGCGTCCCTGCAGCAGTTCCTGCAGCGAGGTGGCCAGGCTGGATTCGATCTGCGCGCGGTCGATCACCTGCGCAGGCGCGATGCTGTCCTGCAGGGCGATCGGCGTGCGGGTGGCGGTGACCAGCACCTGATCGAGGTCGGCGGCACCATCATCGGCCAGGGCCAACGCGGGAAGAGCGGCCAGCACGGCCAGGGACAGCATTCGGGACTGCAGTTTCATCGGGAGGACTCCAGGTGCCGCGCACGCCCGCGCAGCGAAGGGGAGGAGTCACAACAGGCAGGCACGCGCCGATGCCGCGGCCATCGCCACAGGCATCCAGCGCCATGCCCACCGCATCGCGACCTGAGGCTTCCGGGCCGGTCTCCGGGCTCGCCGCCGGGTGGCCCGAGGCCACCGTCCAGGCGCCTTCCCATGCCTGCGGCACAGTGGCGGGTTGCCTGGAACTGACGTGCTTACCGTTGCGGGGGCAGCGCCGGCATGGCGTGTTGTCACGCGTCACCGGCTTCCCGTTTCAACCTGCCGGCAGGGCCGCAGGTCACCTGGAAGTGCGCGCAGTCTACGGCATCGCGGCCGGCCCGTAGCGTTGAACCTGCGCGCCTGGACAGGCGCGAATGCACCTGCACGGTGCAGCAGACCGGCGCCAGCGCCTAGAATGCAGCTCGAATTATCGTGGTGCCGTTGCCGATGTCCGTCTGTTTTCCGCTGTTCCCGCGCCGCCCGTACTGGGCACGCGCATGATCCTCGACCTGGTCCGCCATGCCGGCAACGGTCGTGATGAGTTCCTTGATGGCCGCAGCGATCCGCCGCAGCTGGCCCGCTTGCCGCAGGAGCTGGTGGATGCCTATGCCGGGCAGTCGTGGGAACGGGTGATCAGTTCGCCGCGCCTGCGCTCGCTGCATACGGCGATGGCACTGGCCACACCGCGCGCGCTGGACGTGGAGGCGGACGAGGAGTGGGAAGAGCTGGATTTCGGCGACTGGGATGGCCAATCGCTGTTCGACCTGCCGGAAGACGCGTTGGCCGCCTTCCACGCCGATCCGCACGCGTTTCCGCCACCGCATGGCGAGAGCTGGGGTCACTTCGAACGGCGCATCGCACGCGCACTGGATCGACTGCTGGATGACGACGACCCGGCGCCGACGGTCGTGGTCAGCCACGGCGGTCCGCTGCGCATGGTGCTGTCGCAGGTGTGTGGCCTGCCGATGTCGCTGTGCTGGGCGCTGCGCATCGATCACGGCACCCGCCTGCGGGTGTGGGTCGAGCGCGGTGAAGCAGGACTGGTGGGCGAGCTGCTGGAACTGCAGCAGCCCTGACGAATCCGGTAGCGCCGGGCCATGCCCGGCGGATTCCACATCACCCGCGCTACGCGCTCGCCGGGCATGGCCCGGCGC
>NZ_JBHZOP010000088.1:0-37018 GCF_042787595.1 Stenotrophomonas sp. YIM B13575
TGGCCCAGGCATGTCGATGTCGGAGAGTGGCGGCGACAGCAGTTCCACGCTTGCAACGCTGACCGAAGGCAGCATCACCATCGGCGGCAAGCAGACCACGGCGGCGGAGCTGGGCATCAACACCGATGCCAGTGCGGCACATCGCGCGCTGGAGGCATTGCCGGATGCCAGCAAGCTGCTGGCGGACCAGCAGGCGATGGCGGGTGCGATAGGGACGGTGGTGGCTACCAGCAGGCAGGTTGCCAATGACATCCAGACCCATCAGAGCAACAAGGCCACGCAGGACTATTACGACAGCCTTTCGCCCGAAGAGCAGGTTGCGTTCGACAAACTTGATGCCAAAGCGAGAGACAAGCGGCTGAGTGATAACAGCCAGGCCTACAAGGATGCGAAGAAGTGGGGCAGTGGTGGTGACTACAGCCGGGCACTGGATGCCGTGACTACCGCATTAGTGGGAAGTGCAGGCGGACAGGCTGTCGGCCAGCTTGCGTCCAATGCGCTTGCACCTTATGCAGCCTTCTTCATTGGTAGCACATTTGATCCGAACCATGGCAAGGACCCCAACGCAACCATGCAGTTGCTGTCGCATGCACTCTTGGGCGCGGTGTTGGCCGAGGTCAATGGTGCCGGCGCAGGGGCAGGTGCGGCGGCCGCGGTAGGTGGTGAGGTGGCAGCCAAGTTCCTGACCGACACGCTATATGGGGGCAATGCGTCGAAGCTGAGCCCTCAGGAAAAGGGGACGATCCTGGCGCTGTCGCAGGCGGTGGGTGCGTTGGCCGGCGGATTGTCGGGGCAGGATCTGGCCGGGATAGCGTTGAATGCGGGAATTGCGAAGAATTCGGCCGAGAACAACTTCCTGGGGCAGAACGATCACGCGCGAATGATTCACCTGCGCGAGAAGGCCAAGCGGCAAGGTGGGTTGGACAAGCAGGAATCCCTGGAGCTTGTACTGCTGGATGCAGGGGATCAGATGAGTGCAGGGCTGCTACGGAAGGCGTTGGCAGGCGAGAACCTGAGTGAGGTTCAAGCGGCTGACCTCGCGACCTACATCAGCCGATATGAGTCCCAGAACGGTCCTCTTGATCTGCCTGAGCTTCAAAAGCAGTTCCAGGAGCGCGCTGGAACGCTACGCCCGGGCGAACTGCAGGGAGTCAACCCGTCGCAGGCGTACGAGCGTCCATATGCTGGTCTGGGGGACGACCAGAAAGCGTACAAGGATGCCAATTACTCGTGGGTTGAGGATATTTTCTACCGCAAGAAGGGCGCGAACGAACGGCTGTTCGAGAACGCTCTGCGCAAGTCGGGCCTGGAGCCCAGTCGCACCGAGGACTTGCTCCCGTCGTCAATGCAGTTGCGGAATTACTTCGCAATCCAAGATGCACAGACGTCGAGTGCTATGGCCAGTATCGCCTTCGTGGCTGCGACCGTGGGAGACATGAGCGAGGACAACCGTCGTGCGTTGACGTTAACGATGGGGGGTATCGCAAATATCGCTGGGATAGCTATCTCAGGTAAGACGGGATTACTGCCGCAGACAGGCGGACTTGGCGTGACACGATCTCCTTCGAGAAGGCGTGTAAGTGAGGCGCCTGCGATCAACGCATTGTCTGTAGAGCAGCCCAAAAATCAAGGCGGGGATTCGGGCGGAAGTAGTACGAAGAATTTCATTCCGCCAGGTCCAGTTCGCGTCAGTGATGCGCACAGCGTGGAAACAATTGGAGCGGGCACAAGATTTGGTGGCGGGAACAGGAATACTCTAAAATCAGTGTTGATGGGGGGGGATGACATTGATGGTGACATCAGGGAGATAAATTCAGGCCAAGGGATTCTGCTGCCTGACGGTAATGTTGCCGTGTCTTCTGGTCGAGTATGGGGTGCGCATCCAGGGAGTGCCACCATGTTCCCACGGTCGGGGCCAGGTATCGTTCAACTCTCGCAGGCAGAGTTCCGTCTCTATAGAGATATGGTCCGTCAGAATGGTATGTCTTCATCTATTGAGAAGGCGTTGGATGGTATGATCTCAGTTGGTAACAGTGGTGTTAGTTCGGAATCTCGTTCGAAACTGAATGAGCTATATAGGTCGCGAGATCTTGGTAAATGAGGGGGCGGAGTGGAAGGTTTTGAATTTTCTGTGGGTCGAGTTGTTGAATTTTTGGAGTTGAAGCCAATTCTTGCAGCTAGGTTGGGCTTGGATGCGTCGTCGATTCTTACTGAAGATGATTATTGGGGGAGGTCGGATTCCTCTGCCTTTGCAGGGGTTTCTATTGAGTACGTGGGCGGGGGGTTTCCGACATTTGTTAATGTTTATAGTGATGCGGAGTTCTATGGTGAAGCGCTGGGTGAATTGGCGGTAGGACTCTCGGTCGATCTGGGTTCACCTATTCTTATAGGTGACTATATTAGTGAGATTGATGTTGCGTCAGGGCGTTTCATAGTGGTTCGGCCTGATGGTAAATTCGAGTTTGCTTATGAAGCCGAAGGCGGTGAAGTCGTGTTATTCGATCCGCCGAGGATAATTGATGTCGGCTAAATAGGGTGGCGTCGTCGAATATTTGAAAAGCTGGTCGCTATGCTTGCTTGTTGAGTGGTTAAAATTTTCTATGGACATAGTCCGTGGATTATTTGGGTCGGGTTGAAGTGGCTGCGCGGGCCGGTATGTATTTATGTGCCGAGGCCGGCGCAGGCAGCAGCAAGAGACAGCAATGTCTGGCAGAACACCACGCTGACCGGCCAGAGCATCCCAGGGTGGCGGCAACGTCAACCTGACCAGCACCACGGGCGGCATCCACGTAGTGCAGGGCAACCTGAGCGCAGGCAACACACTCAGCCTGGATTCTGCCGGCGACATCCTGCTGGAAGTGGGCAAGGCGCACGTGGCAGACCGCAGCAAGAGCAGCAATGCCGGCGCCGAAGTGGGCGTTGGCGTGGTGGTGGGCGCGCAGACGGGCGTCTATGTGTATGCAGAAGCCAGCGTGGGCAGCAGCAAGGCGAACTCGGACAGCAACACCTGGCAGAACACCACGCTGACCGGCCAGAACATCTCGCTGAAGGCCGAGGGTGACACCACGTTGCGCGGCGCGACCGCCACGGCCGACCGCATCGACGTCAAGACCGGCGGCACGCTGACGATCGAATCGCTGCAGGACATGGCCGAGAGCATGTCCAAGAACAGCCAGGTGGGTGGGCGCGTGCAGGTGGCCTTCGGCAACGCGTGGAACGCCGATGGCTATGTCAGTGCAGGCAAGGCCGAGGGCAGCTACCAGGGCGTGGGCCAGCAGAGTGGCTTGTTTGCCGGCAACGGTGGCTATCACGTGGATGCTGGACACGTGAAGCTGATTGGCGGCGCGATTTCCAGCACCAACGCGGCCAACAGTGAACTGACCGCGCAGACGCTGACCTTCAGCGACCTGCAGAACCAGATGGACTACTCGGCCAGCTCCGGCAGCATCAGCGGTGGTGCGGGCGGCAAGATGAACGGTTGGGACGCGAAGGAAGGCACCACCGCTCCGCGCGGTGGCCCGGGCATGCCGATGTCGGAGCGCGGCAGCGACAGCAGCTCCACGCTTGCAACGTTGACTGAAGGCAACATCACCATCGGCGGCAAGCAGACCACGGCGGCGGAGCTGGGCATCAACACCGATGCCAGTGCCGCACATCGCGCGCTGGAGGCATTGCCGGATGCCAGCAAGCTGCTGGCGGACCAGCAGGCGATGGCGGGAGCGATAAGGACGGTGGTTTACACGAGCCAGCAGATTGCCAACGACATTGGCAGTGCGGGCGCGAACAGGATCACCGACAAGTATCGGGAAGGGCTGAGCGTTGAAGAAAGGCGGGTATTTGATGAGCTTTCTTCGGACGAGCAGTTCAATCGCCTGAAAGTGTTTGATCCGTCATACCCCGAGGCATTGGTCACGCAGCAGAAGTGGGCTCCTGACGGCGTCTATGGCCGCGCGCTTGGCGCGGTAACCACCGCTCTGGTGGGAGGCATGTCCGGGCAGGGGCTGGGCCAGCTCGGTTCCAACGCGCTGGCACCGTATGCGGCAGAACTGATCGGCAAGACGTTCGACCCGAACAAGCAGAGCGCTGTGCCCAGTGAGGCCATGCAGATGCTGTCGCACGCGCTGCTGGGCGCGTTGTTGGCTGAGGCCAATGGTGGCTCGGCGGGGAGCGGGGCGCTTGCGGCCGGTGGTGGTGAGTTGGCAGCGAAGTTCCTGACGGACAAGCTATTCGGCGGGGATCCCTCGAAGCTGAGCCCACAGGAAAGGGAAACAGTTCTGGCGCTGTCGCAGGCGGTGGGTGCACTGGCGGGTGGGTTGTCGGGACAGGATCTGGCCGGAATCGCATTGAATGCTGGGATTGCCAAGAATTCTGTTGAGAATAATTTCCTCGGGAAGAACGATCAGTAGCGGCTGGCAGATCTACGTGAGAAGTCTAAGAAGGGAAAACTGACGCCACAGGAATCCGCGGAGCTTATTTATCTCGACGGTGGGGATCATATGAGTGATGGTCTGCTGAATATGCTTGCCGGCGGCCAGCCTCTTTCTGTCGTGCAGCAGCACAATCTGGAGCTTTATCTGGGGGCATATGCCCAGCAGAACGGCACGGATGCGGCGATTGCCCTCGTCAGTGGGGGTATTCGCGAGGCAAGCGAATTCCCTTACTCGGGACTTTCGCGTGATAAGCAGAAGTTCACTGATGAGAACTTTTCGTTCTTCGAAAAGAACATTTGGAGAGCTGATAGCGAAAACGAGGCAATCTTCAACAAGGCTGTCATCAGGTCCGGCTTGGAGGTATGGCGCTCTGAAGATCTCCTGCCAACGGTGATGAGGCAGCGGCGTGATTTTGCGCTGATGGATGCCTTGGTCGGTAGCCCTCTGGCGAGCGGAAGCTACCTGTTCGGCAGCCTTGTAGGGCTGAGCGACGATGATCGATATGCGCTCACCATGACTGCGGGGAACATCGCGCTGATTGCCGGGGCAACGGCTGCGGGAAAGACGGGTTTGCTGCCTGTGACGGGCCGCTTCGGAATTAACCCGGTTGGTGAGGGCGGCCAGAAGAGCAGCGCTTCGAGCAGAAGGCGCGTGGGGGAGTCTCCTAGAAGCGATAGTGTTTCCGTCTCCACCAATAGTGGAACAATCAAGGCCAGCGAAACGATCGGTCAGCCTGTAGAGGCTGTCATAAATGGTCGTAAAAGGATGCTTCGGGTCGATATCGAGCCGAATGGTAAGCTTCAGATCCAGTCAGGAGGCGGAAAGGACTCGTTCGTAGACTTCCGTCCGGATCTATCATTGCCCTTGGCTCCTCAGATAGACAAGGCGTTCAGGCGATTGCCAAAATCTGCAAGGGATCAGCTTGTCAGAAACGCTGAGAAGGGGCTAAGGCGCCTGCAAGAAACAGGAAATATGTGATGGGAACCAAATTTATTGTTGTTTTGAAGGGTGGCATGAAGTTGCCCGAGAGAAAGTTCTTGATTGACCAGGCATGGGGTGATTTTCCCGTGTCCTACTTTCAGGATGATGAGAGTCTTGATGAATGTAGTTTTCTTGATCTTAAAGTTAATAAGTGGGAAATTAATAGCGAGTGGAGTTTGCTGCAAGGGGACGCGCCTTGGATCAGGGTTGAAATATTGCGGGGCGCTCCTCTCGAGGAGTATTTAAAAGGTCAAGGGGTCTTTCCGCTGATAAAGGGGTCTGGTGAGCTGCTGCTTGTTTTTGAGTTGGATGATGGCGGTAACGATTTGGATGAAATTCTTCTGCTTCGGCTTGTGATGGTTTTTTGGGGTAGTGGAATAATATATCGATGGGATGATGGTTTTCATGCCCTCGATGAAGATGCCATTGCGTCTTTACCAGGGCTCGAAGTAGTTCGGAGTCGCTTGCATAGATGTGAGTAGCTGAATTCTGCTTGCCTGAGCGCTTTCCTGCCAGGTGGCAGTAAAGTGGGTTGAATGCAGTCGTGAGTGATCAATTGTTCGGGTTGTGGGCGGATCGGAATGATCCTGATTGGGTCGTATTTACATGTTTGGATTGGATCTATGGGCTGGTGTGTTCGTGCAGATGCTGAAGTGTCTGACGAAACGTTGTGGATTTGGGCCTGATGATGTTGACTGTAGTTTCCAGAATTTGAACAGCTTTTGCGCGGATGATCACTTCTGTAGCGTAGGGTTTTCATATGGAATTCTGTGCGAACCCGACGTGGTTATTGTCAGTGATGAAGATTTTTCCACATATTTGTCTATGGCGTTCTCCAGGTATGTTGAGGGGAATCCTGAATCTGCTGATCAAGTGCTTTCAATGATGTATGTCAAAGGGTGTGTCTGAATTGTTTGCCAGTGGAGGGTTCAAGTGTCCAGTAACGCGCTCAACCATCGCGGCCATGCTCGGCGTGCTTTCTGCAGTAACTTGACGTTGGCGACAACTATCGCCATAGCGAGTCTGGCACTCACTCCACATCCCGCGCTGGCTGCCGAATCCGGCTTCGAGGGCGTCGCCTGGGGCGCAACCCAGGCCCGGCTGAAAGAAGCACTGGGCGAGCGCTTGGCTACGCGAGCCTGCCCCGAGGAACAGCAGGAAGAGCCGGAACTGAAGCGATACGCGAGAGCCTGCGGCCCTTACATCGAGGATTACACCATCGACGGAATCTCCTTCGTGGCGTTCTTCGGTCTTCGCGGAATCGAGGGGCCGCTGAGCGCTATCTATCTCGCTCGCGCCGCGACGGTAACCAACGAGCAGATCAAGGCTGGTAAAGGTGCGGAGTTCAGGTACAACCGGGTCAAGAAGGTGCTGGCAGAACGGCATGGCCGGCCTGAAAGGGTGAGCGAGACGTCTGCGCGTCCGCGCGACAAGCCTGCGGTGCTGCTGACCGAATGGGTGAGTGGTGATACGACGATCACCCTCACTGAGACGATTGTCTCCGAGGCTCGCGGTCAGCAGTACTACCTCAGTGTCGTCTACGCGCCGAAAACCCAAGTGCCGGAAGCTCGCTGACCTTCTGCAGCCTTTCGAGCGATTATCAATGTGTCTTGTTTTTGGATGAAGAATCAGTGCAGATGAAGATCGAGCCCACTTTCGGTAGAGCCGGGGGGGGCGGAGCGAGAGTCTGTCTCGGTCGCCCACGAACCATGTGAAAAGAGTGCACTGGCGACTGTGGTTGGGGACCGGTTCTCTACCTATTGCCGGTTATGGAGGCTGGACGACGCTGCCGGCAGGGCGCCGAGACGATGGCATTGGCCGGCATTCCTGTTTTCATCATTGTGGTTCTTCTTTCGACGCATGCCTGTATGGGGCACGATCTGGTTCATCGTTCCGCCTTTGGCGATGACCACGTTCACCTTGATGGGTCTGCCATGGTTGGCGGCAGTCGGCTTCGTGGTCTGCCGCGTGCTTGCTGGAATCCTGGCGAATTCCCTGTATCTGTCTCATTGCCGGAGGATTGTTCGCAAGGTTATTGCTGGGCATGGAGGCGCGCACAGGCGGCACGCGGAACTGCAGAAGGCCGGTGGTGTCAGCTATACCGCTCTGGTGATCGCCTTGGCTGTAACGGCCTCACAGAACACCCTTATCAATCTGGCGGTTCGTTCGATGCCGAAGGAGACCCCCATGCAGTCTTCAGTGCATCTGCCAGCGAACCGGCCCGACCCGGATCTCGAATATGCGGAGAGGGAGGCGTACGAGGAGGAGCTGCGTGCGATCGCGATGACGGCGTGGCCGGCGGGTGTTCCAGCGGACGGCAACGTCTGCATTGTCGAGCTACGTCTGACGCCACCGGGTAAGGTGCTGGATGCCAATGTTCTGGAGCCTTGCACGTTGGACGAAGCACAGCGCGAGCAACTGCTGGTCGAAATCAGACGTGCCGATTTCACGGTCGAGGGAAAAATGCGGTTCTTTACCCGCCATACTGTTCTCGGCTTGCGTGGCTGATTCCCCACCACGGACCTGACTGGACCGTGGGAAGGGAAGGACGTCCTCAGGCGGGGATTCTGCTTGAACGCATTTATGTTAATACAACGTTGTTTCAATAAATGTGCTTAAAGTTTCCTCGGGTCGTGCCGCCACCGATATAGGGCCACGATCAAGGGAATTGAGATGCTCGCCTTACGCAACCTCCGTGTGGGATCCCGGCTTTCTGCCGGCTTCGGTCTGCTGTTGCTGTTCATCATGGCCATCGTCGGCCTGGTGTTGTACGGAAACCATCTGAAGTCCGCCCAGTTCGAGAAAGTGGTGGGCGTGAACATGGTCAAGATGCGGTTGTTGAACGACATGCTTGATACCAACAACGCGGTGCTGATGCATCGTCGCCTGATGGTGATCAAGCGCGGCGAGGAGTTCGACAAGGATTACCAGCGGGCGCAGGAACTGAGTCGCACCTACGACGGCATCTGGGACAAGTACGTCAAGATTCCCCGCGATGCCACCGGCGATACGCTGGTGGCGCAGATCGCGGCGGCACGCAAGGCTACCGACGTCTCCACCCAGCAACTGCACGAGCGGATGAAGGCGGGCGACTACGATGGTGCAGCCACCGAGCTGCTGGCCGAGCACGGTCTGGCCACGGCCTGGAACGGAGCGATCTCCAGCCTGCTGCGGCACCAGGAGGCCTTGACCGAACGCAGCCGTGAGGAATACCGCGCCACGGAAGCGTGGACGGGAACCCTGTCCATCGCCTTCGGTGTGCTCAGCCTGATCCTCGGTGCACTGGCTGCGTGGGCGATCACCCGCAGCCTGACCCGCCCCTTGGCGGGTGCGGTGAAGCTGGCCGATGGCATCGCCAACGGTCGCCTGGACAACGTCATCGATGCCTCGGGCAATGACGAGGTGACCCAGTTGCTGAAGTCCATGCAGCGCATGCAGGGGCAGTTGCAGGCGGTGATGGCGGCGCAGGGCGAGATGGCGCGGCAGCATGATGACGGCAGCCTGGGCTATCGCATGGACGAGAGCGCCTTCCCAGGCGACTACGGGCGGATGGTGCATGACACCAACGCACTGGTGGGTTCGCACGTGCAGGTACAGAACCGCCTGATCGAAGTGATGAAGCACTACGCACGCGGCGACCTGTCGGTGGACATGGATCGCCTGCCGGGCGAAAAAGCGGCGATCACCCAGGCCATGGACGAGACCAAGTCCAGCCTGTCGGCCATCAACGGCGAGATCCGCCGGCTGGCAACAGCTGCTGCCGCCGGTGACTTCAGCCTGCGTGGCGACGAAACTCGCTTCGAGCATGATTTCGGCGAGATGGTGACCGGCCTCAACCGGTTGATGCAGACCACCGATGGGAACCTGGTGCAGGTGTCTAGCCTGCTGCAGGCCATCTCGCGCGGCGATTTGACCGTACGCATGCAGGGCGATTTCCACGGTGTCTTCGCGCGCATGCGCGACGACTGCAATGCCACCGTCGAACAGCTGACCCAGATCGTCGGCCGCATCCAGGCCAGTGCATCCAGCATCAATCTGGCGGCGGGGGAAATCGCCTCGGGCAATACCGATCTGTCGCGGCGTACCGAGCAGCAGGCGGCCAATCTGGAAGAGACGGCAGCGTCGATGGAGGAACTGACCTCCACGGTGAAACAGAACGCCGAACACGCGCGCCAGGCCAACCAGTTGGCCATCGGTGCACATGGGGTGGCCTCGCAGGGCGGCGAGGTGGTCGGCCAGGTGGTGACCACCATGACGGCCATCGAAGCGTCGTCGAAGAAGATCGCCGAGATCATCAGTGTGATTGATGGCATCGCCTTCCAGACCAACATCCTGGCGCTCAACGCCGCGGTGGAAGCGGCGCGCGCGGGTGAGCAGGGCAGGGGCTTTGCCGTGGTGGCCAGCGAGGTGCGCACGCTGGCTCAGCGCTCGGCGGGTGCGGCCAAGGAGATCAAGGGCCTGATCGAAGAGTCGGTGGGCAAGGTATCCGACGGCTCGGCGCTGGTGCGTCAGGCGGGCACGACGATGGGCGAGATCGTCGCGTCGGTGCAGCGGGTGACCGACATCATGGCCGAGATCTCGGCGGCCTCGCAGGAGCAGAGCTCGGGTATCGAGCAGGTCAACCAGACCGTGATGCAGATGGACGAAACCACCCAGCAGAATGCTGCGCTGGTGGAAGAGGCCAGCGCGGCAGCACGTTCGATGGAGGAACAGGCCAACCTGCTGGCCGAGGCGGTGTCGGTGTTCCGCACCGGGGCTTCGGTGGCGGCGGCAGCGGTCCGGCCGATGTTGGCAGCGGTCGCTGCAAGCGTGCCGCCGGTGCGTCGCGTGACCGGCGTGCCGCCGCGCATCGCGCCGTCGCTCGCTGCCAACACGGGTGGGTGGGAAGAGTTCTAAGCCGGGTGGGAGACGGCGCCCATCGCGATGCTGGTCGCGATGGGCGCATTTTTGTTTCCTGAACCGATGGTGGCCGCTCAACCCCCGCAGACGCGGATTTCACCTGCAGTTGCCACCCGCAGGCAGACACTTGCGCCATACCGGAGCACAGGAGATGGCCATGAAGACCTCGACCCGATTGATGGTGCTGGGCACCCTGCTGACGGCGTCGTCCGTTGCTGGCGCACAGAATTACGGCCCGCGTGATGAAGGCCGCAAGTTCAACGATGGCAGCCGCGTGGTCTGCAAGAACGTGGAAGTGCAGCGCAATACCCGCGATCCCAACCGCATCACCGGCACCGCTACGGGCGCCGTGGTCGGTGGCCTGCTGGGCAACCAGGTAGGCGGCGGCAACGGCAAGAAACTGGCGACGGTTGCCGGTGCCGTAGCGGGCGGCGCGGCCGGCCGGCAGATCCAGGGCAACCACCAGCAGAAGACCGGCGACCGTGTGGTCGAGCGCCGTTGTGAGCGCGTCTACCGCTGATCCGTCCACGCGATAACCCCTTCCACACTGCTGTACCCCGAACGCCGGCCCTGTGCCGGCGTTCTTCGTTTCCGGTCCCGTTCCGTGAAGCAGGGCGCATGCCTATACTGCGCCGACCTCCAGGGATGAATCGCCAGTGAACGAGTCGAGTGCTGTAGACCGACGGGAACCGTCCGATGTTGCCGATGCAGTGCCTCGCACGACAGCCAGCTACTCCCGCGTGCGCGACCGCACCGACGAGCTGGAGCTGTTCATTTCCGGCCTGCTCGCCTTCGCACTGCTGGCCGTGCCGGGCTATCTGTTCGACGCGTGGGCGCGCAGCAGCCTGCATACCGAAGGGGTCTATTTCCAGGCGCTGTGGTTTGCCTTCAGCATCGGCGTCGGCATGTGCTACGTGCTGGCGGTGGCCTTGATCATCCACCTGGCGGTGCGCGGCTACTGGATCGGCCTGATCGGCCTGAAATCGCACTTCCCCAAAGGCATCGACTGGGACCGACTGACGATGCTGGGGCCGTTCTCACGCGCGTTCCTGAAGCAACGCGACGGCGGGCTCGACGGCACCATCGAACGTGCGGACCGGCTTGCCACCATGCTGTTCTCGAGCACGCTGCTGTGCGTGCAGACCCTGGCCGGCACGCTGGTGGTGGCGATCGTCTCGCTCGGCGTGGCGATGGCCATCGGTGCCGCCTTCGGCGATGTCGATCGCATCACGCTGGCGATCGTTGCGGTGCTGATGGTCTGCCTGCTCGGTCTGGCGATGGTGCCGATGCTGCTGGAGAAATCGATTGCGCGGCGTCACGCGCGGGGCCTGGACACCGCACGGCAGGAGAAGCGACTGCAGTCGGTGCTGGCGGGTCTGCAGCGGGTACCGATGCTGCGCCTGCTGCAGACCATGCAGTGGACCCTGCAGAGCAACCTGCGCGGCCGCTCGTTCACCGTGATCTATATATCGGCGGTAATGCTGGCGATGGTGCTCGCTGCCCTGCAGGTGTACGGCTCGATGAAGTTCTCGCTGTTCAACCGCTACAGCGTGATGACCGAAGAGGCGGTGGACCACGGCATGCTGGGCGCGCACTACGAATCGCTGCGCTCGGCGCACGACCAGCTGCTGCCCTATCCGATGATTCCGGCCGATACCATCAGTGCATCACGGTTGCGGCTGTTCATTCCGCACCGTCCGCAGCGTGACAATCCGGTGGCGCGGCAGCGCTGTGCCGGTGGTGCCCGCAACGAAGCGCAGGGTGCACAGGCGGCGACGGCAGCGGTGAACTGCATGGCACTGCTGTGGACGGTGCAGCTCGATGGCGGCAAGGTCGACCTGCATGAGTTCGTGCCGATGGAGCGCCGCGACCTGGACATGCGCGGGCTGGTGGGCTACCTGCCGATGGCGGACCTGAAACCGGGCAGGCATGACCTGCGACTGGTCTGGAACGCCGACGGCGGCGAACGTGGCCCCAGCCGCCGCCGCGAATACAACATCCCGTTCTGGTACGCGCCGGAGCCGTAAAAAGGGAGCGGAGGGGATCCAGTCGGTTTCTCCCCTCCCGCGCCGGTTACGACTTGATCCCCTCCGTCCCCTTTTTGCCGTGCAGGCGCCAGAGGGCGAGGGCGCCGTACAGCACCAGCAGCACGGTCAGGGTGATCAGCTCGTGGCTGACCTCGGCCAGGCTGGCGTCCATCTGGTTGAGGCGCACCATCAGGTTGATGCCGGAGGTGGTCGGCAGCAGCTGCGCCAGCCACACCAGCGGGCGCGGGGTCATCACCGCCGGCCAGGACAGGCTGGCCAGGAAGAACAGCAGGATGGAGGTGGCGATGATGTACTGGAAGGCGCGTTCGCGGGTGCGGAAGAAGCTGCCGACGAACAGGCCGAACGCTACCGTGGCAGCGATGAACAGCGTACCGCCCAGCAGTTGCCCGAGCGGGTTGCCACCACGCGGATAGTCCTGCACCCAGGCGGTGAAGCCGGCGTACCAGAACAGCCCGAACAGCCCGATCAGGCCGAAGCCGAGGGCCATGCCGGTCAGGGTGGGCAGGTCGAACCGCAGGCGCCGGCCCAGCACCAGCCGGCGACCGCCGAGCAGGACGCCGATGCCCATCAGCAGCGTCTGGTGCACGATCAGTTCGGCCACGCCGGGCACGATCGCGCTGCCATAGCCTTCCTGCGTGTTGAACAACGGCCGCTGCACGAGAGTGATCGGTGGCGCCTGTGGCGCGCCCATGAACGCGGCCTGGGTGACTGCGGCTTCGCGGCCGAACGCGCCCAGTGCATCCGCCACGCTGCCCAGCACCCAGCTGGCGCGACCGAGATAGGCGCCGTTGCCGAGCAGTACCAGCTTGGCCGGATGGCCACGCAGGATGTCGCGCTCCAGGTTGGCCGGGATCAGCACGATGCCTTCGGCATGACCGGCCTCCAGCTGTGCACGCGCTTGCTGCAGGTCGGCCGGTTGCCCGACCACATGGGCCACGCGCAGCGAATCGAGCTTGCGCAGCAGTTCGCGGCTGGTCGCGCTGTGGTCTTCATCGACCACCAGCACGGGCAGGTTGCCAGCCACCTGGTGGCGATAGGCGGCGGGGTAGAAGAACGAGTACAGAATCACCGCGCCGACCATCACCACGATCGCGTAGCGGTCGCAGAGCACGGCCAGCAGGGTCTGCCGCAGGCTCTGCCAGATCCGGCTCATGCGCCAACCCCGGCGGGTTGCGCGGCCTGCGGCGTGCGCGCGAACACCAGCAGGCGCCAGCCACCGATGCCACCGGCGACCAGGATCATCAGCAGCAGCGTGGCCAGCGGCCACAGCGACACCACCAACGGCGAGCCGATGAACTGCTGCTGGGTCTGCAGCTTGATGTAGGCGCTGAGTGGCAGCAGCAGGTGCCAGACGCGGGTGAACAACGGCGCGTCGATCACGGGGAACGTGGCGCTGGAAAAGGCCAGCGCGGTGCCGATGCTCAGGCCCACGGCGGACAGGGCCGTGCCCATGTCGCGGGTGACGCCGACGAAGAACAGGGCATAGGCCGCGGTGGCGAAGTAGAGCAGGGGTTGTGCGAGCAGCAGCAGAACCACGCTGCCGGCGATGCCGTCGCCGCGCAGCCAGGCCAGGTAAGCCGCGCCCAGCGCGCCATACAGCGAGAACAGCAGCACGTAGGGCAGCACCTTGCCGGCAATGGCCGACCACGGCGTCTGGCCCAACCAGGCGGGCAGGGTGCCGTCGCGGATTTCGCGGCCGAGGCTGCCGGCCACCGCCAGCGCCAGTACCAGCGACAGTACCGCCGGGAAGATCAGTGGCAGCAGGAACAGCTCGTAGCTGCGGGCCGGATTGAACAGGATGTCCGACTGCACCGCGATGGGCGCGGCACGCAGCTTGCCCGGCCCGACCTGCAGGCCGATGCGTTCGCGCAGCAGCCGCGCGTTCCATGCCGACACCGCATCGCCGATATCACGCGCAGCGGACTGGCCGGTGGTCATGTAGGTGGCGTTGTAATAGGAAAACACCGTGCCCTGCCTGCCGCGCAGCGCCTGGCGGGTCACATCGCGCGGCACCAGCACCACCGCAAACACCTCCAGCCGGCGCAGCTGCGCGCGCGCCTCCTCCATGCCCGCCGGTTGGCTGGCGATGCGCACACCGGGGCTGGCATCGAGCATGCGCAGCAGCAGGCGGCTGTCGCTGCTGTGGTCCAGGTCGACCACGGCAATCGGCACATCGCGCATTACCGATGCGGAGAACATCCAGGCCATCACCACCAACATCAACAGCGGCAGCACGGTGACCAGCGCCAGGTCTGCACGGTTGCTGCGCAACCGGCGTAGTTCGCGCTGCCATGAGCCGCCGAAGCCGCCGCGGTCGGTATTCAGTGCTGCGGCCATGCGAACAGCACGCTCATGCCGGGGCGGAAGCCCTCGATGCGGCGTACCGGGCGCACCCGCACTTCGAAGCTGCGCACGTCATAGCCCGATGACTGGCGGGTGGTGCGCCAGGTGGCGTAGTCGCCCGCGGGATTGATGAAGTAGACCTCGAACTCGCCGTCCTTGCCGAGCGCCGGCACGCTGCCCTGCAGCTTGCTGCCGACCTTCAGGCCCTGCATCTGCGATTCGCGCAGGTTCATCGACACCCACATGCGGTCGATGTCGACCAGGGTGAACACCGGGTACCCGGCCGGTACCAGTTCGCCCGGGTCGGCCATGCGCTTGTTGATCTCGCCGGCCACCGGCGCGCGACCCTCCACTTCAACGCGTGCAGCGTTGACCTCCGCCACCGCGCCCTGGGCCTGCTGCACCTGGCCCTGCGCGGCACGCTTGTCCTGCTCGCGCGCACCGGCCAATGCCATGTCGTACTGAGCGCGGGCGGCGCGGGCCAGTTCGCGCGAGCTGGTGGCCTGGGCAGCGGCTTCGTCGCGCTTCTGCCGGGTCATCACCCCTTCGTTGAACAGGTTCTGCACGCGCCGGTAGGTGGCTTCGGCGAGGGTGGCGCCGGCTTCGGCGCGCTTCCAGTTGGCTTCGGCCGCGCGGATGTCTTCGCTGCGTGCGCCGTCGTTGGCCTTGTCGGCCACCGCCTGCGCCGCGGCCAGCGCGCCGTGCGCCTGCTGTTCCTTGGCTGCGACTTCGGGGCTGTCGAGCAGGAACAGTACTTGTCCGGCCTGCACGCGATCACCCTCGCGCACCTTCAGTTCGGCCACGCGCGCAGTGATCTTGGCCGACACGTTGAGGGTGTCGGCGTCGGCCATGCCCTGGATCTGGTCGGCGGGGCTGCGCCAGGCCAGCCATAGGCCCAGCACCACTGCTACCAGCAGCACCACCAGCAGAATCGGCCCCAGCCGGCGCTTGCCGGGGGGCGTCGTTGCTTCGTCGTGCAACACATCATTCATGATCGATCACCTCGTCTGCACGCCGCCGATGGTCTTCGAAGCGGTCCATCTGTCCACTCACCTCAAGCAACTGGGCCAAGGCGATATCGTATTGGTAGGCCGCCTGCGCACGTTCGACGCGGGCGCCGCCGAGGCCGAGCCGCGCATCGATCACGTCCAGCGAGGTGGCCTGGCCTTCGCGGAAGGCCAGCTCCTGCAGGCGCAGGTTCTCGTCGGCCTGGGCGATGCTGCTGTCCAGCAGCACGAACTGCTGGCGTGCGGTTTCCAGCTCATTCCAAGCCTTGCGCACACCCAGTGCGACCTGGTTCTCGGCCTCGCGCAGGCCGGCCTCGGCCTGCTCCTGCTGCGCGCGTGCGGCGCTGATCTGTGCCGGTCGCGAGTTCGGCGACAGGAAGGTGTACTTCAGGCCGATGCCGAACGCCCAGTCCGGATCGGTCAGCATTTCGTCGCGGCGCCGGAAGTCGTACTGGCCGAACAGGAATATCGTCGGCTTGAGCTTGGCCTGCTGCACGCGCACGCCCTGTTCGGCCTGCGCGACGATCGCCCGCAGGCGCGCGATCTGGGGCTGCCGTGCCTGTGCGGTGCGCTCGAAGCTGGCGACCGGTTCCAGAGGCGCGCGCTGCACGAACAGCGGTGACAGCGGCTGCACATCGCCGCCACTGCGCAGCAGGGTGGCCAGTGCAGCCTTCAGCGTGGCCAGGTCATTGAGCGTCTTCTGGTATTCGCGCTCGGCCTTGTCGCGGGCGACGGTAGCCTGCAGGCGCTGCGCGCGGGTAGCGAAGCCTTCGCGTTCCAGCTTTTCGGCATCGGACAGGTGGCGGTTCAAACCATCGCGCACATCGCGGCGTACGACTACGGCCTGTTCGGCCAGGCGCTGGCCGAAGTAGGCCTGCGCCAGTTGCACGGTCAACGACTGCCGCTGCGCTTCGCGCTCGGCGCTGGCCTGTTCGCTGGCCGCACCGGCAGCACGCTGCGCGGCGGGAATCAGGCCGCCGGTGTACAACGGCAGCACTGCAGTGACCACCGGCCGCGTGCGCCAGTCGCGTTCGGTGAACGACAGCGGCGAGTCGATGCCAAAGGCCTCGGCCACCGGTGCCAGCGAGCCCAGCGGCAGGGTCAGTGTCTTCTGGAACTGGAGGCGGCGCACTTCACCGGTGATTTCCGGCAGGCGCAGCAGGCGAGTGGCTTCCTGCAGTTCTTCCTTGTTGCGCACGCCGGCATCCGCAGCGGCCAGTGCGTCGGAGACCTGTTCCAGCCGCTGCCGCGCCTGTTCCCATTCCAGTGCGGGAGGCGCGCTGGTCTGCGCCGCCGCAGCCAGCGGCAGGCTGGCCAGCAGGGCCAAACCGGCAGCGCTGAGTGCGCGGTGCATCCTTGTCCGTGGGCAGCTCAGGCGCATGCCGTTCCTGTAGTGAAGAAGTGGGCAAACGGTAGTGGTCCGGGCGTGAAGCCGGGGTCTGCGGTAGTCTGGATCATGCTCTTTTCAACGTAGGGTGTTGCCAGCGGCGGTGCGCAGCGCCTGGGTGATGTGCTGCAGCGTGCTCGATCGCACGGCGGCATGCTGCCAGAACAAGGGTACGTCGAGCCAGCGACGAGGTTCCAGCACCACCACCTGCCCGGCCTGTACCGCTGGCGTAACCAGGGCCTCCGGAGCAAGGCACCAGCCGAGTCCACGCGCGGCAGCATCGACGAAGCCGGTGGAGGAGGGCAGGTAGTGTACGGGCGGTTGCAGGCGTGCGCGGGTCAGCCTGCGCAGGAAGCGCCATTGCAGTTCATCCTTGCGGTTGAACACGATCATCGGCGCCGACGCCAACGCGTCGGCCTGCATGCCCTTGCTGAAGTGGCGCCGCGCAAAGACCGGTGCGGCAATGGCGTGGTAACGCATCGCGCCCAGCGGATGCACGTTGCAGCCCTTCAGGGGGGTGCGTTCGGCGGTGACCGCGCCCAGCACGCTGCCGTTGCGCAGCAGTTCCAGGGTGTGGTCCTGGTCGTCCATGCGCAGGTCGAACAGGTAGCCGTGGCGCTGGTGCAGTTCGGCGATGGCGGCGACGAACCAGGTATCCAGCGAATCGTCGTTGACCGCCAGCGGGATCGGCGTGCGGATGGCATCGCTGCCGCGTTCCGGCAGCAGTTCGGCCAGCGCTTCGGCCTGCAGCGTCTGCATCGGCCGCACCCGCCGCAGTAGCACTTCACCGGCAGCGGTAGGCCGGCACGGCGCCTGCCGCACCACCAGCACCTGGCCCAGCCGGTCCTCAAGCGCCTTGATCCGTTGCGACAACGCCGACGGGCTGATCGACAGACGGCGTGCGGCGGCCTCGAAGCTGCCTTCTTCGAGCACCGCGGTGAAGGCGCTCAACTGCGGATGTACCAGGTCCACGCGGTGCCTCTTCAGTTTTTCTGCACAGGATAAAGAAAAACCAGCTGGCCTTAACGGGTCAGTTCGTCGCACCCTGCGCCTCCTTTCACGGTGGAGAGCGTCGGATGTGGATTGCTGCGGCCTTGGCCGGCCTGTTTGCGGGGGGCTGGCCTGATCATCGCCATTGGTGCCCAGAACGCCTTCGTGCTGCGGCAGGGGCTGCAGCGGCGCTACGTGGGCATGGTGGTGCTGGCCTGCATGGGCGCGGACATTGCGCTGATCCTGGCCGGCGTGGGCGGCATGGGGGCGCTGGTGCTGCAATGGCCGCTGCTGTTGCAGGTGCTGCGCTTCGGCGGGGCCGCCTTCCTGCTGTGCTATGGCCTGCAGGCCGGGCTGCGCGCATGGCGCGGTGGCAGCGCGCTGGCGGCGGCCGATGCCAGTGGTGGCAGCCGGCGGCAGGTGCTGCTGGCCTGCCTGGCCTTCACCCTGCTCAACCCGCACGTCTACCTGGATACGATGGTGCTGCTGGGCAGCCTGTCCACGCGCTATCCGGGTGAGCTGCGCTGGGCGTTCGCGGGGGGCGCCTGCGTGGCCAGCGTGGCCTGGTTCTGCACGCTGGGCTATGGCGCGCGCCTGTTGCAGCCTGTATTCCGCAGGCCAGACGCCTGGCGGGTGCTGGATGCAGGCGTGGCAGTCTTCATGTTCTGCCTCGCCACGCTGCTGCTGTTGCGCCCATTATCGCCATGAGTGCGTGACGCATGCCGCTGTTGCGTGTGCGATTCACCGATACGTCTCACGCGGCCGGGTATAGCGCGCTTGAGTTGTACTCCGTGCATATGCCAATCACAGCGAGAGCTCCCATTGCAGGCGAAGACTGGGGACAGAACGTCGGGTGTTGCGAAGCACCTGCGATCCGCCTTCGTCGAAACGCCACTGGCCGGTCTCGATGTCCTGTGCCAACAGATTCGAGGCGGTCAAGCGCAGCTTGCCGCGCCTTTCCGTTGCGTACTGTGCCCAGGCCTCAAGTTCGCGTCGGTAGGACGTGATGTCCAGCTCGCTCAGGCTGTAGCGTATTCTGCCTCCGCTGCGATGAGTGTACGCCAGGCCACTGCTCCACCGCGATGAAATGCGGTAATCGAGCGATGCACTGGCGGTGAATGGCACCTGGTCTTCTATCCGATTGTCAGGTCCGGGAAGATCCCTGACCCGGGAGTGGTTCCAGGTGGCGTTGCCGCGCAGCTCGATATCCGGCCCTCTGCGGAACAGACGTGCCAGCGGCATCCTGCCATCCATTTCGATGCCCCAGGCAATGGCGCGGGTACCATTGACCGGTGTCGATACCCAGCGCCCGTCACGTAGTACCGTTTCATTGCGGATCGGTGCGTCGATGCGGCGCAAGTAGCCGCCGACGCTCCCTTGTGTACCGTCACGGCCGTGGATTTCCCAGGCCGCATCCAGACCCCACGCCAGTTCCGGACGCAGCGCTGGATTGCCGATCTCGTCGGGGTTCAGTGGGCGGTTGTTGGTGGATGTGTACGGGCGCGGGACCAGTGAGCGCAGCGCCGGTGCGCGGAAGCTGCGGCTCAATGAGACCCGCAGCTGGTCCTTGCCCTTCGCACGCTTCCACAGGCCCTGCAGAACGGGCGTGAACACGCTGGTGCTGTGGCGCATCGTGGCGAAGTTACGCCCTTCGCTGCGGGTCTGCAGTTGTTCCCAGCGGCCGCCGATGTAGAGGGCACTGTGCGCTCCCAACGGAAACTCATCCTGCGCGTACAGCGCCAGGCGCTGCAGGCGCGCATCGAACGAAAGGTCGCTGACCGTTGATTGTTCGCTGGGGGAAGAGTGCAGCTGCTGTACTCGGGATTCGCGGCGTGAGTCCATGCTGCTTTCGGCACCGACCTGCAGCGTATGGCGCCCCCGCGCCGGGAGGGTCCACTGCACGCGGGTGGTGCCGCCCAGCACGTGCAGCTGCGCATCGGTGCGATCGAAAAGATTGTCCTGCTGTGCCTTGTCCTGCCCCTGTTCGCGAAAGCGGTAGTCTTCCCGGTTTCCGTCCACGGCCAGACGCAGGTTCAGGCTACCTCCATCCTGCAGTTTCTTCTCCCACTCTGCGCTGACCTGACCCTGGTCAAGGCGCAGGCGCGTGCGCTGCCGATAATGCGGAGTGCGTAGCGCCGGGCCCAGCAGCGTGTCCCAATCGATGTACATGTCACGACGAAAGTCGGAAGCATCCACCAAGGCCTGCAGCGAAAGGGTCGTGTCATCGCTGGCTCTGAACGTCAGTGAAGGCGAGAGCGAGACGCTGTCGCGTCGGCCGGTGGCACGCAGGCGCGATTGTCGATGCAGCAACGGCGCATCAACACCATCCCAAGCGTCTTCGCTGCCGTGTTCCTCGACCAGGAATGCGCGGGCGGTCGCCGTAGCGGTCAGCGAAAAATCGCGGTCGAGGTTGGCACGGCTCTGCCGCCAGCTTGCTGACGGGGTCATGCGCCCTTGGGTATCGGCCCATGAAACCGTCAGCCGTTGAGTGTCCTTTGCAACCGGTGCACGGGTGACGATGTTGAGTGTGCCGGCGATGGCACCCATGCCCTGATCAACGGAGGGCGCGCGCAGGATTTCGACGCGCTCGATCAGATCGGTGGCCAGTGAGTCCAGGCTGAAACCGGCGGGTGCGCGTTGGCCGTTCAACAGGATCTGCGTGTAGCCCGCGCCCAGGCCGCGCAGTGACACGGTGCCTGGGCGGCCCGGCGCGCCGCCTGAAACGCTGACACCGGGCAATCGCTTGAGTGCCTCCAGCAGGTCGGTGTCGCCGTGTCGCTGCAACGTATCGCGGTCCACCACAATGCGGCTGGCGGTGTCGTCACGGCGAGCGTCGTAGCGCTCGGCCTGGACCTGTACTGCATCCAGATCGGCCGTGATCGGAGGTGCGGGTGTCAGAGGCGGAGCGGCTGCAGCGGTCGTTGATCCTGTCAGACAGCCGATGGTGAACCATACGCTGGCGCGGGCGCGTACCGTTGTCGGGGAGGACGAAGATCGTTGCATTGTCGTGCAGTTCCTTTGTCGTGGTGCGAAAGCCGGTCGCAGCAGGCCCTCCCGCGGCCAGGTATCGAAACGATGCGTAGAGGGGGCGGCCGGGAGAGCCGCCGGTCATTGCCTTACTGCAGCCAGTCCTGTGGGTCCACGCGTGCTCCGTTGCGCAGCAGTTCCATGTGCAGGTGTGGACCGGTGGTACGCCCGGTGTTGCCGCTGCGGGCGATGGGATCGCCCCTGCGCACGCGCTGGCCTGGCTGCACCGCGAAGTCCTGCAGGTGTGCAAACAGCGATTGCCAGCCAGCGCCATGATCAATTACGACAACCGTGCCGTAGTTGGCGCCATCGGGATAGGCGTGCGTGGCGGCGATCACGGTGCCGTCGGCGGGGGCGAGCACGGCGGTGCCACGGCGCGCGGCGAAGTCGGTGCCGTGATGGGCGTTCTGGCGGAAGTCGGAGACGTGACCGAACACGCTGGTTACCCGCGCATTGGACAGTGGCATGAAGAATGACGGGGGTAGCGGCGTGGCTTCCACCAGGGTTACCGACGCGATGGGCAGTGGCAGTGTCAGTGACGTCGGTCCTGCCACCGCGGCGGCCTGTACGGTGGCCAGGCCGACTGTGCAGGCAGAGCCCAGTGCGAACATCAACAGGATGCTGATGATGCCTGGGCGGCGACCACCATCACCCTGCAGCATGTGCTGCAAGCGCACCTGATGGCCGCCGAAATCGCGATGGGTGAGGGCGCTGGCCGGCTGCACTGCCGTCGCGCAGCGAAGTGTCTGGACATAAGCGTGGGCCAACAGGCGGCCGTCGTTGGCAGCACCCCCTTCGGCCAGTGCACGTGCATCGCATTGCAGCTCGGCGGACAGTTGCATGCGCGCGGCAATGCGTCGAACGAAGGGATTGAACCAGTACAGTGCACCAACAAGCCGCATCAGCGCTGCGCGTTGGGGATCACGGCGCTGCAGGTGGGCCGCCTCATGGCCGATGACCAGGCGAAGCGTACGATCCGGCAGGGTCAGGCTGGCCGTGGGCAGGATGATCTGCGGCCGCGGCATGCACAGGGCGAACGGCGTACCGCTACCTTCTACAGTACGCACCGCGATGCCTTCCTGCCGCAGCCCCTGCACGGCGTGGCGCGATTGCGGGCCAGGCAACTGCACTGTCTGCAGCGCATGGCTGCCGCGCAGCAGGACCCACAACCGGCGGCTGGCCAACGCCCAGCGAACGAGGGCCAGCATGGCCCCTGCGATATAGACGGTCAGCAGCAGTGGCGTCAGCCAGGCCATCAAGGATTCGGTCGCCGCGAGCGCAGGCAGTTGCACGGGCAGCAGTACGCCGGTGCCGCTGTCCAGCGCAACAGGCAATGCGCTGGCCAGCTCCTGCAACGGTGTCGCCTTCACCGGCAGCAACAGTGCAAGCAAGGGGGGCAGCACCGCACACAACCATGCCCCCAGCCAAAAGCGCGCCGACGCGTGCGAAAGCCTGAGCAGTCGCTGCAAAAACTGCGCGCCGTACCAGACCAGGCCAGCCCCCAGCAGGCTCGCAGCGAGGCTGATCATCCACAAGGCGGTTGATGACAGGCTCATGGCTGGTCCTCGTCATCCTCGAGCAGCAGCGCCTGCAGTTGCTCGATTTCCTTGTCGCTCAGCAGGCGGCTTTCGGCGAACGCCTGGGTCGGCAGCGGCCCGTCGATCTCCAGCACGCGGCGGGCGAAGTCGGCACTGAGTGCGGCCAGCGTGGCTACCTTGCCGGCCCTTGCGGTGTATACATTCAGACCGTGCTGGCTGCCTTCTTTCACCAGGCCCTTGTCGACCATTCGTTCCAGCGTCTTGCGCGTGGACGAATACGACCAATCCAGCGTGGCGGCCGCCGCGTTGTGCAGTTCGCGTGCGCTGCAGGGGCCGTCGCGCCACAGGCACTTCAACAACTCCAGTTCGGCGTTGGAAGGTGTCGGAATGCGGGGCATGGTCAGACCTGTGCATTTGAACGATGTCGCAAGTGTGCGACATGTGTCGCATGTCGCGCAAGAGGGGGTATCGAGGCAGCGCGCAAGCGCTGAAGTCAGTCGGTCACCATCCGGTCGATGGCGCACAGCGGTGTTTCACCGGGGCGCAGGGTCAGCACGCGCACACCGCTGCGGGTCACGGCTACGGTGTGCTCGAACTGCGCCGACAGCTTGCCGTCACGGGTGTACACCGGCCATTCGTCGGGCTGTTGGCGGATCGCAGGCTTGCCCTGGTTGAGCATCGGCTCGATGGTGAACACCATGCCTTCCTGCAGTTCCATCCCGGTGCCGGCATGGCCGTAATGCAGGATCTGTGGCTCCTCGTGCATCTCCTGGCCGATACCATGGCCGCAGTATTCCTTGACCACGCTGTAGCCGTGGCTGCGGGCATGGCGGGCGATGGCGTGGCCGATATCGCCCAGGCGCGCGCCGGGCCGCACAGCGGCGATGCCCTTCCACATGGCCTGGTAGGTTACCTGCACCAGCTTGCGCGCGGCGTAGTCGACTTCACCCACCAGATACGTGGTGCTGGAATCGGCGATGTAGCCGTTCTTCTCCAGCGTGATGTCGAGGTTGACGATCTGGCCATTGCGCAGCACGTCATCGGCCGACGGCATGCCGTGGCAGATGACGTTGTCGATCGAGGCATTGAGCACGTACGGGAAACCGTACTGCCCTTTGCTGGCGGGCCGTGCCTGCAGGTCGTCGACGATCATGCGTTCGACGATGTCGTTGATCTCCAGAGTGCTGCGGCCCTGCAGGGGCAGGGCATCGAGCATGGCGAAGACCTGCGCCAGCAGTCGCCCGGACTCGGCCAGGCGGTCGATCTCGTCGGGGCGCTTGATCATGGCCATCGGCTCAGGCCCGCCCGGGCGCAAGCAGCTGCGGCTGCACGCCGGCGGCGCGCAGTTCGCTGGCGACGACGTCCTGGAAGCTCAGGGTCGGGTTCATCTCGCACAGCATGCCGACCCGGATCCAGAACGTGGCCTGGGCATTGATCGAGCGGTTGGAGACGGTGCAGGCACGGCGCAGCTGGTCGTGCAGGGTGTCATCGATGTTGACGATGCCCATGGGCGTTCTCGACAGGGAATATATGAAGCGTATACGAAACGTATATTCCCACTCAAGCCCGTGGCATTCAGCCAGCGTCCGTGGCGAAGCGCAGGCGGTTGCCGTCCGGATCGATGATCAGCATTTCCCGGCTTCCCCAATCCGTATCGTGTGGCGGCTGCTCGATGGGTACCCCCGCAGCGCCGAAAGTACGATGCAGGGCATCGACGTCGGCGACGATGAAATACACCGCGCCGCCCACTTCGCAGTCACCGGTGTGTTCGGTCAGGAAGATCGTCTGGCCCTCGCGGGTGAGCTGGGCGAACAGCGGGAAGCCGGATTCGAAGCGGTGCTCCCAGTCGATGATGAAGCCCAGGCCCTGTACGTAGAACGGCAGGCTGGTATCGGCATGGCGCATGCGCAGCTGCGGGATGACGGTCTGGGGCATGACGGCGGCTCCGGGGCGGGAGTCCAGTGTAGTGCCGAGCCATGCTCGGCTATCGCCATTTGTAGAGTCGAGCCATGCTCGACTCAGGGGACCGCGAACAGCAGCCGAGCATGGCTCGGCTCTACAAAAAAAGCGCTCAGCAGGCAGTCGGCACTGCGGCCATCGCCGCCAGCAGTTCGCGGTTCACCTGCTGGTGCTGCTGCTGCCATGCCGGCAGATCATCGGCGCTGATGTCGGGTTGCCCATCCAGCGACGACAACCAGCGCTTGAAACGGCTCTGGTAGTTGGGCAGTGACACCTCGCCGGTGATATCGCTGCCCACCAGTCCACCGGTGCGCAGGGCCTCGATCACCATCAGCGCATGTTCAAGCTGGAAGCGGCCCTGGTCCCAGTTGCTGCGTGCTACCTCTTCGGCGAACACGTCCTTGTCGATCGACAGATAGGTGGCCCGCGGCGCCTGCGCCTGTTCGGCGGCGAACGCTGCAACAAGTGCCTCGGGATGTTCGAAGCGGCGGAAGGCGCCTGCCATGCCCATGCGGCTGGCCCAGCCCACATCCACATCCATGCACCAGTAGGTCAGCCGCCGTCCCAGCAAGGGCCGCCAGTGGTTCTCCCACGCGTGGCCCACGCCGATATCGGTGGAGGTGATGCCCAGCACGTGCACATGCGATACCTGCGGCAACGCGGCAGCGGCATTCACCCAGGAACCGCAGTGCATGCCGAAGGGAAAGCGCATGTTGTCCGGATGGTTGTCCAGCACCACCAGCTGGAACGGGGCGCGCGTGTGCAGGCGCTGCAGCAGTGGCAGGCTGAGATGGTGGAAGTCGCCGCTGCCGAGCATGACCGTGCCGAGTTGTGCCGGCAGCGGCAACAGAACGTCATTGGCGAAGCGCGACAGCGTGGCGTTGCGGCAGGCAAAACGCAGCGGGTCATGCCAGTGCTGCAGCGCGAGCGTGCGTGCTTGCGACAATGGCAGTACGCCACCATCGAGGTCGAGGATCAGCGGGGGGCGCAGCTGCATCGGTCAGCCCCCTCCATCCGGCTCAGCCTGCAGGTGCGGGGCCAGCCTGCGCAGGGCGGCGCGCAGCAGCGGCGAACGCGCGTGCACCGCATGCACGGTGGAGGTGAAACTGGCTCCCAGTTCGGCCTTGATGCGTGAATCGGTCCAGCCCGCGACGTAGTGGCTGAGGCCGTGCTGCAACGCGTATTCCAGGTTGTGCATCCAGCTGACCGAATACAGGTTGTGGTCGCGCGACTGCGGATAGGACAGACCGATGTACTTGTCCACCAGCTTGCCGGCGTGCACGTAGCACAGGTTCCAGCCGATCAGCTCGCCGTTGTGGCGGTAAAGGAACAAGCGCCCCTGGCCCTGCGTGTCTGCCAGCAGGTGCTGGAAGAAGGGCAGGTCGAGCTGGTCAAAATGCACCGCGCTCTGTGCATATACCTGCAGGTACAGCGCGTGCAGTTCGGCCTGCAGCCGTGGCTCGGCAAGGGCGGGGTCGCCGGTAGCGATGCAGTCGATCTGCAGGTGGGCACGCGAGCGCAGTTTGCGCCGGATGTTCTTGCGCCGCGCAGTGGACAGGCGCGCCAGGTAGGTGTCGATGCAATCGAAATCGATCGCCACCCATGCCAGTGGCATGCCTTCCAGCTGGACGAACCCGCGTTCCAGCAGCGCCTGCAGGAACGCCTGGCTGTGCGCGTTGGCGGCGTCGTCCAGCAAGGGGGAATCGATCGCCAGATCCTTGACCACCAGCAGTCGACTGTCACCGACGCCGTGACGCAGCACGTCGTCGGCCAGTGCAGCCGCCGACACATGTGCCGGCAGCGGTGTGTACTCGGTGCTGGTGGCGCCGATGAACCGCGTCTGCCAGGTCAGCCACGGCCGCCACAGGCGCGACAGCGGCAGCCCCAATAGGCGCGAGCGCAGTGCATCGTCCAGGGTCGTGGTCAGATCCAGCGGTGCACGGAAGCTGGGCAGGCCACTGGGCAGGCGGCTGGCATCAAAGTCCAGGGGCGGGTGGGCCAGGAAGCCCTCCAGCAGCGCGGCCGGTTCCAGCGCGGTGCTGGAAACACGCGGGATCATGTCCATGCGGGGCACGGGAACCGGCAGCGCATTGCAGTTCAGCCCTTGGCCTTGGTCAACAGCTGGTCCAGCAGCGTGATCGCCAGATCGATCTCTTCGTAGGTGATGTTCAACGAGGGCGCGAAGGTGATCACGTTCTTGTACCAGCCACCGACATCGAGCACGAGGCCCATGCGCTTGCCGTCGTGCAGCAGGTCGCCGGCCAGGCCGATGTCGACCATGCGGTCCAGCAGCTCACGGTTCGGAGTGAAGCCATCGGCGGCGCAGATTTCTGCACGCAGGGCCAGGCCGAGGCCGTCGACATCGCCGATTTCCGGATGGCGTTTCTGCAGGCCGCGCAGGCCGTCGAGGAAGTAGGCGCCCTTCTCCGGCACGGTGCGCTCGTAGTCCATCTCCTTGCCCAGCTTCAGCACTTCCAGGCCCAGGCGCGTACCCAGCGGATTGGAATTGAAGGTGGAATGGGTGGAGCCCGGCGGGAACACGGTCGGGTTGATCAGCTCTTCGCGCGCCCACAGGCCCGACAACGGGTTGAGGCCGTTGGTCAGCGCCTTGCCGAACACCAGCACGTCCGGGGTGACATCGAAGTGTTCGATGGCCCACAGCTTGCCAGTGCGCCAGAAGCCCATCTGGATTTCATCGACGACCATCAGGATGCCGTACTTGTCCAGCACGCGCTTGAGGCCCTTGAAGAAGTTGCGCGGCGGAATGACATAGCCGCCGGTGCCCTGGATCGGCTCGACATAGAACGCGGCGTACTCGGCCTGGCCGACCTTGGGATCCCACACGCCGTTGTACTCGCTTTCGAACAGGCGCTCGAACTGGTGCACGCAGTGGTCGGAGTATTCATCCGGGGTCATGCCCTTCGGGCGACGGAACGGATACGGGAACGGGATGAACATCGCGCGTTCGCCGAAGTGGCCGTAGCGGCGGCGGTAGCGGTAGCTGGAGG
Source organism: Stenotrophomonas sp. YIM B13575 (assembly GCF_042787595.1). Taxonomy (NCBI): domain Bacteria; kingdom Pseudomonadati; phylum Pseudomonadota; class Gammaproteobacteria; order Lysobacterales; family Lysobacteraceae; genus Stenotrophomonas; species Stenotrophomonas sp. YIM B13575. The sequence continues at coordinate 27,618 of NZ_JBHZOP010000088.1, forward strand.
TGATCGACGAGGCGCCGAGGGTGCGGCCGTGGTAGCCGCCTTCAAACGCGAACATCAGGCTCTTGCCGTTGCGCGCGTTGCGGACGATCTTCAGCGAATCCTCCACCGCCTGCGCGCCACCGACGTTGAAGTGCACGCGGCCATCGAGGCCGAACTTCTCGTGCATGTCCACCGCGATGGTCTTGGCCAGCTGCACGCGCGTGGGGTGCAGATACTGGCTGGCGACCTGCGGCAGGGTGTCGATCTGGTCCTTCAGCGCATTGTTCAGGCGCTGGTTGGCGTAACCGAAGTTGCACGCCGAGTACCACATCTGCAGATCGAGGTACGGGGTGCCGGCGGCGTCGAACATGTAGCTGCCTTCGCAGCGCTGGAAGATCTTCGGCGGATCGACGTAGTGCACGGTGTCGCCGAAGGAGCTGTAGCGGGCTTCGTCTGCCAGCAGCTGCGCATCGGTGATGGCGGCATCGGCGTTCTTGTCAAAAATATTCATCGGTTCGGTTCCGGAGAGGGCATTCGAAGGAAGCAACGGGCGGAGCGATCAGGCGGTGGCGAGCCGCCGCGGAAGCGAGGGCTGAAGCAGGCTGCCGTCGAGCAGGCGCGGCAGCAGCGCGGCAGCGTCGTGGAAGGTGTCGATGGCAGCGTGGGGGATGCCGGCGTTTGTGCAATGGGCAATGAGGCGACGCTTGGCGAACACGAAGTCGGCGTGTTCGGATACGCAGAAATCCGAGGCACCATCACCGATCATGAGCACGCGGGGTGCTTCGTCGGCACGTGCCTGCGCCGCGCAGGTGCACTTGCAGGTGCCGCTGCGGCAGCCTTCGGCCTGGTAAGGGGATTCCAGCTGCCAATGGCCGTCACACCAGCGCAGGTGGTTGGCCACGACAGGCAGCGGCGGCAGGCCATGGTTGGCGAGGATGCGATGGATCGCGTAGTCCAGCCCGTCGCTGACGATGCGCAGTGGCAGGCCCAACGCGTGTGCGCGATTGACGAAGGCGGCGAAGCCCGGATCGATGCGTACCTGATCCAGGTGTGCATCGAGGGTCGCCGGATCCAGCTTCAGCAGAAGGACCTGGCCCTGCATGCATTCACGCGAGCCGATCTCACCCGAACGCCACTGATCTTCCAGCTGCTGCCAGCCGGGCTGGCCGAACTTTTCCAACAGTGAATCGATGACGTCCTCGAGGCTGATGGTGCCATCGAAGTCACACAGGATGCTCCATTGCATGGGCAGCTCCGTCGATGAAGAGAGGCCTTGGCACGATGCCGGCGACGGGGCCAATGTAGGCAGGCCGTCTTTCTCGTTCCTTTCCGCCTGAAAGCACGAAGGGAGGCGCTCGGGAAGCGTTCAGCCAGTGACGCGGCGCAGGCCTTGCCGGGCTTCAGCTGCTACTGGCCCGCCAGTGCCTTCACGATCTCGCGGGTGTCTTCATGAGTCAGCCACGGGCTGTTGCCCAGCGTCAGCGAGCGGGCGGCGAAGTCGCGGGCATTGGGTACGTCCGCGTCTGCGACGATGCCGCGCAGATAGGCGTAGTCCGGCAGGGCATGGATGAACATGCGGCTGACACCCAGGCCGCGCTGCCACAGCGCGGACAGCGCCTTGTCACGCGCACGTTCACTGGGCAGCAGCAGCATCAGCATCGGCCAGGTGCCCTGGGTGCCAGGCATTCCGTCGACCACGTCAACGGCGGGCAGCGACTCCAGCTGCACGCGCAGCTGCAGCGCACGCAGGCGGGCCGCCTGCAGGAACTCGGGCAGGCGCTGTGCTGCGCGTGCACCGACGTTCTGCCGCCAACGGCTGACGCGATGCTGCGGAATCTCCAGCGGAAACACATCGCCCACCGCAGCTTCCAGATCGCCGCTGCGCAGGGCGCGCCGCAGCGGGTTTCCATACACCAGCGACAGCAGGGGAGGGCGGTAACAGGCTGCCAGGCCCAGCAGCTGCAGGCTGCGGGTCAGCTCCCAGCGCAGGCTGAAGGGCGTGTGTGCTGCGGCCTGCTTGATCAATGCCGCACGCAGTGCTTCGTCGCGCGTCAGCAGCAGGCCACCCTCATGCAGGCTCAGTCCCTTGCCGGCGGCCAGGCTGAAGAAGCCGATATCACCGCGCAGACCGACGCTGTTGCCGGCCACACGGGCCCCCAGCGCCTGCGCAGCGTCCTCGATCACCCACGCGCCGACGCGGTGCGCAATCGCACATGCGCGATCGACATCGGCGATGCGCCCGCCCAGATGCGTGGGAATGATCGCCAGGGTGCGTGCATCGGCTGCGGCGTGCAGTGCCGCCGGGTCGAAATCGAAATGGTCGCGGCGGCTATCGCACAACTGTATGCGCAGGCCGAGGCTGTGCACGGCAATTGGCACCAGCGGACAGGTGTAGGCCGGCAGGATCACCGTATCGCGTTGCGGCGCGCGCCTGCGCAGGGTGCGCAGGGCGGTCAGCAGGGCGTGGGTGCCCGAGCAGGTCAGCTGCAGCGGCGGCGTGCCCAGCTGCTCGGCGAGAATCGTGCACAGGTCACCGCCGCCGGGAAGGAAATCACCGGCCTGCAGTGGCAGGCCGGCGGTGGGCGGCAACTCGCGCGACAGCAGGCTCACGGGGATGGTTCAGTTGCAGCGTGCGGATCATCCGCTTCGGCACGCCCCAGGCAGATGATGCCGGCCACGATCAGCACCGCACCGATCAGGTGATGCAGCGTCAATGGTTCGTGCAGCAGCCACGCCGACAGCAGCAGCACGCTGATCACTTCCAAATGAGATGCGGCGAACGCAGGTCCGATCGGCGCATGCCGCAGCAGGCTCATCCAGGTGAAGAACGCGCCGACGTAACCGAGCATCGCGCCGTATACCCAGGGCTGTGACAGCACACGCAGCAGCCACGCGCTGTTGGCCTCGACCGGCAGCGCGGCGTCTCCCGCGTACTTGAAGCACAGCTGGGCCAGGGTGTCGAAGGCCATCAGCAGCGGGAAACCGACCAGGTACAGCCGCCTCATGTTCCGGCTCCGACCACGGCGACACCGGCACTGACCAGCAGCATGCCGGTCACCCGCAACGGCGTCAGCCGCTCGCGGAACAGCAGGCGGCCGGCAACCATCAGCGCGACGATGTTGATCGAGCCGAGCAGCACGCCCTGCGACAACGGAACCAGCGACAGGAAAGCGATCCAGGCGACGAATTCAAGCACATAGCAGGCGATGCCCAGCCACAGCCAGGGGCGGCCGAACATGTGCTTCCAGCGCTGCAGGCCTTCGCCGTCCTGCGGGTCGCTGGCGGCGGCCTTGAAGGCCAACTGGCCGCCGGTGTCGAGCACCACGTTGACCAACCACAGCAGGGTGGCAAGCGATCCCATCTCAGGCGACCGCCTGCAGCACGCCCGCACGTTCGCCGATGTCGCTGAAGAAGCGCGCGCTGCGGCGGATCACCTCGCGCCGTTCACGATCGATGGTGATCATGTGGTAGCTGTCTTCCAGCACCACCAGTTCGGTCGGTCCGCTGACGCGTGAGATCACCAGCTCGGCATTGCCCATGCTGGCCACGTCGTCCTCGCGGGCGTGCATCACCAGGCACGGTGCCGTGACCTGGTGCAGGTGACGGCGCGTCCAGGTGCTCAGTGCGCGCATCTCGGCCAACGCATGCCACGGATTGCCCGGCAGGCCGGCGGCGGCACTGTCACCGGACAGCATGGCGGCGCTGACCTGCGCGCGCAGGCGCTCGTCGCGCAGGCCGTACGGCGGCTCTTCCATGAACATGCGGTCGCGGCCGATGCCCAGGCGCTTGAACCACGGCAACAGGAACGAGAAGCGCGCAACTGCCGGAATGTTCCAGCCGTCGTAGCGGAAGGTGGCGCCGTACACGCCCACGCCGGCGACCCAGTCCGGCCGGCGCGCGGCCAGTGCCAGCGCCAGCACCGCGCCCATCGACAGCCCGCCCACGAACAACTGGTCGACCTTGCCGCGCAGGTTTGCCGCCGCATCTTCCACTCCCTGGTACCACTGTTCCCAGCGGGTCTGCAGTAGATCCTCGACGCTGCCGCAGTGGCCCGGCAACTGCACGCCGTGCACGCTGAAGCCGGCGTTGTTCAGGCCTTTGCCCAGCATGCGCATCTCGGCCGGCGTGCCGGTCAGGCCATGGATCAGCAGGACACCCTGCGGGCCACCGGGAAGAAAGAACTCATGGGATGCAGGCACCAGTCGGCTCCAGCGCGGCAGTCGGGAAGCTCAGCATCGCAAGCGCGATTTTCGGCAACCTTTCAACGGCCGGGCTGGATCAAGGGCCCTTCAGCAACGGTATGGTGATGGACACCTTCAGGCCGCCACCGGGGCGGTTGAGGTAACCCAGGCGCCCGCCCAGATGCTCGACGGCCTCATGGGCGATGGCCAGGCCCAGGCCGGTGCCGCTGGCGGCAGTGCCGGGCGCGCGGAAGAAGCGTTCCCCCAGCCGCGACATCACGTCCTCGGGTACGCCCGGGCCGTTGTCTTCGACGTACAGCTCTACATCGTTGTCGTCCAGCGCCTGCACGCCCACCGTGACCGTTGCATCCACGCCGGCGTAGCGCAGTGCGTTGTCGATCAGATTGTCCAGCGCCTCGTGCAGCAGGGCGCCGTTGCCCAGTATCCGCACCGGCTGCTGCGGTCCCAGGTAGCCCAGGTCGATGCCGTCGCGGATCGCTTCAGGCACGCGCATGCCCACCCATTGCGGCACCAGTTCGGACAGGTCCAGCGCCTCCACCGTCTCCGGCACGGTCTGGGCACGGCTCAACGCCAGCAGCTGGGTGCTGACGCGCGCGGTTCGCTGGTTGAGCCGGCGGATGTTCTGCAGCGCTTCGCGCACGGTCTCTGGATCGCCGTGGGCCAGTGCCTGGTCCACGTGCAGTGCCATGCCCGCCAGCGGCGAGCGCAACTGGTGGGCGGCATCGGCAATGAAGCGGTTCTGCAGCGTGATCATTTCCGCCTGCCGCGCGAACAGGCCGTCGATGGTGCTGATCAGCGGCTGGATCTCCTCGGGCACGTCGGCATCGGAAATCGGTGCCAGTTCGCCGCGGCGCTGGGCCAGGCGCGAGGTCAGCGGGGTCAGGATACGCAGGCCGTGGGTGACGCCGAACCAGACCAGCGCCGCCATTCCCAGGGCCAGCATGGCCATCAAGGGAATGACGATCATCAGGATCTCGCGTGCGCGCTGGCGGCGGTCGGCCATGCTTTCGGCCACGGTCACCGCCAGCTGGTCCTGCGGATCGTTCATCGCCTGGGTGCAGACCGTCGACATGCGCACCTGCTGGCCGTTCAATTCACCTTCGTACAGCGCCGGGTGCGTGCCGCTGCAGTCCTGCGACGGTGCATAGGCGCTGAAATCGGCGTTGCCGGCGATGGTGCCCAGGCGGCTGCTGTCGACGTTGAAGTAGCGATGACCGTCGGGGTCGTACTCGATGAGGAAACGTGCCTGCGGCGACAGGTCGCTGCTGACCGGCATGGTGCTGAGCATCTGCGCGAACGACACGGTGTCGTCGGTCAGGTTGCGGTCGTGGATGCGGTTGGAGTAGTCCAGCGCCACGTAGTACGCCAGCAGCGTGTTGAAGGTCAGCAGGCCCAGCATCGGCAGCGCCAGGAAGGCGAGCAGACGCCGTCGCAGGCTGGGCGGTCCGCTGATCACGGGCTGGCGTCTTCCAGCATGTAGCCGAGCCCGCGCACCGTGCGGATGCCCATGCCGCCCGGCTGCAGCTTGCGGCGCAGGCGATGCAGGGCGATGTCCAGGCCATTGTCGGTCAGGTCCTGGCCCCAGTCGCACAGGGCCTCCACCAGCTGCGCGCGGGACACGATGCGTTCGGCACGCACTGCCAGGGCGGACAGCAGGCCGAATTCGCGCGCGGTCAGCTCCAGCGTCTGCTCGTCTATCCACACCCGGTGCCCGGTCAGGTCCAGGCGCAGCCGGCCGATGCGCAGGTCAGGATTGCCGTTGCTGGTGACCCGGCGCAGCTGCGCGCGCACGCGTGCTTCGAATTCGTCCAGCGCAAAGGGTTTGACCAGGTAGTCGTCGGCCCCCAGGTCGAGCACGCGCACGCGCTCGGCCAGGCCATCGCGTGCGGTGACCACCAGCACGGCCAGGCCATCGCCGCGCTGGCGCAGCCGCTGCAGCACATCGCGGCCATCCAGCTGCGGCAGGCCAAGATCCAGCACCAGCAGGGCGTACTGGGTGGAATTCAGTGCGGCATCGGCATGCGCGCCGTTGTCCACGTGGTCGACCACGTGGCCCTGCCGGCGCATCGAGGCGCACAGGCCGGAGGCGATGTCGGGGTCGTCTTCTGCGATGAGAACGCGCATGGGCGGGGCTCCTGGGGGCGGATGGGCCGCCCGCTGGACAGGGCGGGCCTCTCGGCTGCCGAGGGTAGCGGCAAACCGGGTGCAGGTGGCGGGCGTGGGGTGCCTGGGCCGGCCCGGCGCTGGCCCTTCGTTCAGTCCTGCAGGCCGGGCTCGCCCTTGGCCAATGGCACCCGCGAACCGTCCAGCAGGCCGCGACTGAGCTTGCCGTCCTCGATGAACAGCAGTTCGCCGTTCTCGCCATTCTTGATGCTGCTGTCGATGGCGATCACGCGGTCGTCGTGGAAGCTGCTGACGTGTGGCATGGAGGTGTGGCCGACCACGATGCGCTTGAGCTGGAGGCGGTCGAGCACCGCCTGCACGCCCTGCGTGTCCAGGCGTCCGTCGAAGTAGCCGCGGTACCAGATCGGGCTGGTCTTGCCGTCGTACAGCGGTGCAGTGGCGGGGTCTGCCTTCACCTCGGCCTTGGGGATGCCCAGCGAGGCCTGGTAGGCGGCGTTGGTGCGGGCCGGGTTCAATGCCATCTGCACGGCATCGGGCGAGATGCCGCCGTGCAGGAACAGGGTGTCGCCGATCTGCAGCAGCACCGGGCGCGTGCGCAGCCACTGGCCGATCACCGAGTCGGCAGCATACAGCTGCGGATAGCTGCGACCGAGCAGCTGCGCGCTGCGCAGGTACTTCGGGTTGACGTAGCGCAGGTCGTCGTACAGCACCATGGTCTCGTGGTTGCCGAGCACGAAATGCACCGCGCCACCGGCCGCCGCCGCCTGCTGCTGCAGGCCGTACAGCAGCCAGAACGCTTCGGTCACCCGTGGGCCGCGATCAAACACGTCGCCCGCGATCACCAGCGTGTCCGCGCCCAGTGCCCAGCGGTCCTGTGCGTCGATCACCTGGTTGGCGCGCAGCAGGCGGACCAGCAGGTCGTACTGGCCGTGGATGTCGGACACGGCGACGATGCGGGGCACGGCGGGCAGCACGGATGCCGACGGGGCATTCGGCGGCAGCACATGCACCGCATGCGGATAGCCGCAGTGCACGGCAATGTCCGCGCCCTCGCTGCCGGCGTGCACGGTCTGGGTTTCCACCTGGTCCTGGCAGATCCACTGCGCTTTCAGCTGGGCGCCTTCACGGAACACGTAAGGACCATCGCTGTCGACGTGTTCTGCGGGTGCTGCCACGTCGCGGGCCGAGGCCAATGGTGCGGCCAGCAGCAGGGCCAGCGGCAGCAGGATCGACAGGGGTCGGGCGTAGTTCGGCATCGGCGGCATTCAGCGACGGAGGACAACCGATGCTAACCGCCCGGGGACGTCGCCGGTGTGCGTGAACGGGCGGATCAGGCCCGGCCGCCTCCTTCCTTGAGCTTGCGTACGCGGGTATCGGCGGCGCGCAGGGGCTGGCCATCGCGTCCGTGCGGTTGCATGTAGGGCAGCGGCCGGCGGCTGCTGGATTCGATCAGCTGCGAGTGTGCCTCGCCTGCAGCGAAGCGATGCCGTTCTCCCCATTGCCGCAGGGCGACCAGCAGCGGGAACAGGTCCTGGCCGGCTGCGGTCAGCACATAGTCCTGGTAGGCGCTGCCATCGGCGGCAGGCTGCTGCACCAGCAGCCCCGCCTCGACCAGTCGCCGCAGGCGGTCGCTGAGGATGTTGCGCGCCGCGCCCAGGCTGCGCTGGAAGTCGCCGAAGCGGCTGATGCCATCGAAGGCGTCGCGGATGATCAGCAACGCCCAGCGGTCGCCAAGCAGATCGGCGCTGCGGGCCACGGGGCAGGGGCTGTTGGCGTGCATGGTGGACTCCATCGATTGTGGTTGCAGTTTAAAACCAGTGGCGCTACCGTGCACGTAGTTTCAAATTGCAACCACAATGATGATGCCTTCGCTGTCCCGCCCGTTGTTGGGCCTGCTCGCCATTGCTGCCGGTGCCAGCGTGGCCAACGTCTACTTCGCGCAGCCGCTGCTGGAGCGCCTGGCCCACGATTTCGCCCTGGATGCTGCGGTGGCCGGTGCACTGCTGGCTGCCACCCAGGCCGGCAGCGTGCTGGCCCTGCTCGGATTGCTGCCGCTGGCCGACCGTGGCGACCGTCGCCGACTGCTGCGGGTGCAATTGCTGGCGCTGGTGGTGGCACTGCTATGGCTGGCCGCCGCCCGCAGCACCGCATGGTTGCTGTCGGGCATGCTGCTGGCGGGGCTGCTCGGTACGGCGCTGACCCAAGGGTTGATCGCCTACGCCGCCAACCTCGCTGCACCGGAGCAACGCGGGCGGGTGGTCGGCATGGTCCAGGGTGGCGTGTTCATCGGCCTGCTGTCGGCACGCGTGGTGTCCGGGGCGGTCGCCGCCGTGGCGGGATGGCGCGCGGTGTACCTGCTGTCGGCATTGTTGATGGCAGCGCTGGCACTTCTGCTGTGGCGGCGGCTGCCGCACGTACCGGTGCCTGCAATGGCGCCGGCGTGGCGCGAGCTGCTGCGCTCCATGGTGCAGATGCTGCTGCAGGATCGGGCACTGCGCGAACGTGGGCCATTGGCACTGCTGTTGTTTGCCGGTCTCAATGTGTTCTGGGCGGCGATGCCACTGCCGTTGTCAGCGCCGCCCCTGAGCTGGTCGACCGCTGGCATCGGCGCGCTGGGCCTGGCCGGCATCATCGGCGCGCTGCTGGCAGCAAGGGTCGGGCACTGGATGGATCGTGGCTTTGCCCATCGGGTGAGCCTGGGGGCGCTGCTGCTGATGCTGGTCGCCTGGGTGCCGCTGCTGGGCCTGTCGCACTCACTGGCCCTTTTGCTGCTGGGCGTAATAGTGCTGGACCTGGGCGGGCAGGCATTGCATGTGTCCAACCAGGCCCTGCTGCTGCGTGCACCGGCCGAACAGCATGGGCGCCTGGTGGCGCTGTACATGCTGTTCTATGCGGTGGGCAGCGGTGCGGGCGCCGCCGCAGGCACCTGGATGCAGGCGCGCTACGGGTGGCCGGCGGTGTGCGTGCTGGGAGCGGGAATCGCCCTGCTGGCCTTCGCGTGGTGGGCGGCGTGGCGCATTCCGCGCAACGCCGCCGCGTAGCACCGAATCTGTTCGAGGCCCTGCCGCGCGCGCTGCAGGCTCAACGTTGCAGCGC